>DASQBH010000171.1:0-10557 GCA_035635315.1 Longimicrobium sp. | reverse complement strand
CAGGAGCCACCTGGACCAGCTGGAGTCCGAGGCGGTCTACGTGATGCGCGAGGTGGCGGCCCAGTTCGAGCGCCCGGTGCTGCTGTTCTCCGGGGGCAAGGACTCCATCGTGATGGTGCACCTGGCCCGCAAGGCGTTCTGGCCGGCGCCCTTTCCGTTTCCCCTGCTGCACATCGACACGGGGCACAACTTTCCCGAGGCGCTGGAGTTCCGCGACCAGCTGGCGGCCGAGGTGGGGTGCGAGCTGCTGGTGCGCACGGTGCAGGACTCCATCGACCGCGGCCGGGTGGCCGAAGAGACGGGCCCCCGCGCCAGCCGCAACGCCCTGCAGACGGTGACGCTGCTGGACGCCATCGCCGAGCTGCGGGTGGACGCCGCGTTCGGCGGGGGGCGCCGCGACGAGGAAAAGGCGCGCGCCAAGGAGCGCTTCTTCAGCCACCGCGACGCCTTTGGCCAGTGGGACCCGCGCAACCAGCGCCCCGAGCTGTGGAACCTGTTCAACGGCCGCCGGGCGCCGGGCGAGCACTTTCGCGTCTTTCCCCTCTCCAACTGGACGGAGATGGACGTGTGGCAGTACATCCTGCGCGAGGGGATCGCCGTGCCGTCGCTGTACTTTACCCACCAGCGCCCGGTGCTGTGGCGCGACGGGCAGTGGCTGGCCAGCTCGCCCTGGATCACCCTGCTTCCCGGTGAGTCGGTGGAGGAGCGGACGGTGCGCTTTCGCACCGTGGGCGACGCCACCTGCACGGGGGCCGTGGAGTCGTACGCCGCGTCGGTGGAGGAGATCATCGTGGAGATCGCCGCGGCGCGGGTGACGGAGCGCGGCAGCCGCGCCGACGACCGCCGCTCCGAGGCGGCCATGGAAGACCGCAAGCGGCAGGGCTACTTCTGATGAGCGCCACGGAGACGGAGAGCGGGACCGAGGTCGCGTTCGAAGAGGCGGTGCGCCGCTACCGCGAGATGGACCTGCTGCGCCTGGCCACCGCGGGAAGCGTGGACGACGGCAAGAGCACCCTCATCGGGCGGCTGCTGTACGACACCAAGTCGATCTTCGAAGACCAGCTGGAGGCGATCGAAGGGGCCTCGCGGCGGCGCGGGGACAAGGGGGTGAACCTGGCCCTGCTCACCGACGGCCTGCGCGCCGAGCGGGAGCAGAACATCACCATCGACGTGGCGTACCGCTACTTCGCCACCCCCCGGCGCAAGTTCATCATCGCCGACACGCCGGGGCACGTGCAGTACACGCGCAACATGGTCACGGGGGCCAGCACGGCCGAGCTGGCCATCGTGCTGGTGGACGCGCGGCGGGGGGTGCTCACCCAGAGCCGCCGCCACGGGTTCATCTCCTCGCTCCTGCGCATCCCCCACGTGGTGGTGGCGGTGAACAAGATGGACCTGGTGGACTACGGCCAGGAGGTGTACCAGGGGATCGTGGAGGAGTTCACGGGCTTCGCCGAAAAGCTGGGGATCCGGGACCTGACCTTCATCCCCATCTCGGCGCTGCTGGGCGACAACGTGGTGGCGCGCAGCGAGAGCATGCCCTGGTACAGCGGGGCCACCCTGCTGTACCACCTGGAGAACGTGAATGTGGGGGCGGACCGCAACCTGGTGGACTTCCGCTTTCCCGTGCAGCACGTCATTCGCCCCCACCAGGACTTTCGCGGCTTCGCGGGGCGAGTGGCTTCGGGAACGCTGGCGCCGGGCGAGGAGATCGTCGTCCTTCCCTCCGGCAAGGCGTCGCGGGTGCGCAGCGTGGAGACCTTCGAGGGGCCCGTCCCCGAGGCGGTGGAGGGCGACTCGGTGGTGGTCACCATCGAGGACGAGCTGGACGTGGGCCGCGGCGACATGCTGGTGCGGCGCAACAACCTGCCCACGCTGGGCAACCGGCTGGACGCCATGCTCTGCTGGATGGGGGAGCAGCCGCTGGACCCGTCCGTCTCCTACATCATCCAGCACACCACCCGCTCGGCGCGGGCGTTCGTGTCGCGGGTGGTGTACCGCATCGACGTCGACACGCTGCACCGCGAGCAGGCGGAGACGCTGGGGCTCAACGACATCGGCCGGGTGGAGGTGACGGCCTCGGCCCCCCTGTTCTTCGACCCGTACCAGCTCAACCGCGCCACCGGCAGCTTTATCCTGGTGGACCCCGGCACCAACGTGACGGTGGGGGCGGGGATGATCCGCGGCCCCGTGCAGACGGCCGAGGCGCTCTTCCCGGAAGCGGATACGGCGGAGCGCCCCGTCTCGGCGGGGGCGGTGTGGGAGGCGTGGAACGTGCCCCGCGAGGAGCGCGAGGCGCGCAACGGCCACGCCGCGGCCGTGCTCTGGTTCACCGGGCTCTCCGGGGCGGGAAAGAGCACGGTCGCCCGGGCGGTGGAGCGGCGGCTGTTCGAGGGCGGGGTGCAGACGATGCTCCTGGACGGCGACCAGCTGCGCCACGGGCTCAACGGCGACCTGGGCTTTGCCCCCGCCGACCGCGCGGAGAACATCCGCCGCGCCGGCGAGGTGGCGCGGCTCTTCTTCGAGCAGGGCTCCGTGGTCCTGTGCACCTTCGTCTCTCCGTACGAGGCCGACCGGGCCCGCGTGCGCGCCCTCCTTCCCGAAGGGCGGTTCCTGGAAGTCCACGTGGACTGCGGGATGGACGAGCTGAAGCGGCGCGACCCCAAGGGGCTGTACGCAAAGGCCGAGGCGGGGGAGCTGGCCGAGCTCACCGGGGTGACGGCCCCGTACGAGGCGCCGCGGGCGCCCGAGCTGCTGCTGCGCACGGACCGCGAGACGGTGGACCAGGCGGTGGAGCGCGTGCTGCAGGCGCTCCGCGCGGCCGGGGTGCCGCACGCCCCCACGGCCTGAACCGGACCCGGACGCACCGATGGATACCTACCGCAAGCTCCTGGACCTGTTCGACGCGCGCGAGCGCTGGCGCCTGGCCGGCGTCTTTGCCGCCGTGCTGGGGACGGGGCTGCTGGAGGTGGTGGGGGTGGCGTCCATCATGCCGTTCATGGCGCTGGTCTCCAACCCCGACGCGGCCCTGCAGAACCCGTGGGTGCGCGGACTGTACGACGGGCTGGGGTTCGGGAGCCGCCAGTCGTTCCTGGTGGCCTCGGGGGCGGCGGTGCTGGTGCTGATGACCTTTACCAACGCCTTCTCGGCGTTCAGCACCTGGATCATCCTGCGCTTCAGCTGGCGCAAGCACCACGCGGTCTCGGAGCGGCTGCTGCGCGGGTACCTGTACCAGCCGTACAGCTACTTCCTGTCGCACAACACGGCCAACCTCAGCAAGAACATCCTCACCGAGGCGCAGACGGTGGTGGAGGGGGTGCTGGTGCCGGCCATGACGCTGCTGGCCCGGCTCATCACCGCCGCCCTGGTGCTGGGGCTGCTGCTGGTGGTGAACGTGGGGCTGGCGCTCACCATCATGGCCGTGCTGGGGGGCGCGTACGCGGCCATCTACCTGGCGTACCGCGGGCGCACGCAGCACATGGGGCGCGAGCGGACCGAAGCCAACGCCGCGCGGTACAAGGCCGCGGCCGAGGCGCTGGGCGGCATCAAGGACGTAAAGGTGCTGGGGCGCGAGGAAGAGTTCATGCGCCGCTTCTCGGCGCCGTCGCTGAGCTTTTCCATGACGGTGGCGCGCGGCCTGGCCATGGCCCAGCTGCCGCGCTACGCGCTGGACTCGCTGGCTTTCGGCGGCATCCTGCTGATCGTACTGTACATGCTGGTGGTGCGCGGCGACGCGGCGCAGGTCATCCCCATCGTGAGCCTGTACGCCGTGGCGGGGTACCGCCTGCTTCCCACGCTCCAGGCCGCGTTCCACGCCCTGGCGCGCATCCGCTTTTCCGCCCCCGCGCTGGACGAGCTGCACCGCGACCTGTTCGGGGGCGCGGCCGTGGCCCCCCCTGTGCCGGCGAGCGCGGCCGCCGCGGAGGCGCCGCCCCCGCCGCCGCTGCCGTTTGCGCGGGAGATCGCGGTGCACGACCTGGCGTTCCGCTACGAGGGAACGGCGTCGCGGGTGCTCAAGGGGGTGTCGCTGGCGGTGCCGCGCAACCAGAGCGTGGCGCTGGTGGGGTCCACGGGGTCGGGAAAGACCACGCTGGTCGACATCGTGCTGGGGCTGCTGGAGCCGGAGGAGGGGCGCATCACCGTGGACGGGGTGCCGGTGACGGACGCCAACCGGGCCGGGTGGAAGCGGATGCTGGGGTACGTGCCGCAGCAGATCTTCCTTTCGGACGACACCATCGCCCGCAACATCGCCTTCGGCGTTCCCGAGGGGCGGGTGGACCGGGCGGCGGTGGAGCGCGCGGCCCGCATCGCGCACCTGCACGACTTCGTGTGCGAGCTGCCGGAGGGGTACGAGACGGTGGTGGGGGAGCGGGGGGTGCGGCTGTCCGGGGGGCAGCGGCAGCGCATCGGCATTGCCCGGGCGCTGTACCACGACCCCGAGGTGCTGATCCTGGACGAGGCCACCAGCGCCCTGGACGGGATCACCGAGGACGCGGTGATGCAGGCCATCCAGGAGCTCGCGCACCGCAAGACGATCGTGCTCATTGCGCACCGCCTGCGCACGGTGCGCCACTGCGACGCCATCTACCTGCTGGAGCGGGGGCGGGTGGCGGCGCGGGGAACGTACGACGAGCTGATGGAGACCAGCGCCCAGTTCCGCTCCATGGCGGCGGGGCGGCCCGACGCGGCCCTGCTGCCCGGGTAGGCCGGGGCGGCCGGCGGATTCACGTTTTTGGCATTTCAGGGGAGATCGAAGGCATGCTGAACGGCAAGTCCATCCTTGTGACCGGCGGAACGGGCTCCTTCGGGAACAAGTTCATCGAGACGGTGCTGCGGCGCTACCAGCCGGACCGGCTGATCGTCTTCAGCCGCGACGAGCTCAAGCAGTACCAGATGCGGGAGCGCTTCGCGGACAGCGAGCACCCCTCCATCCGCTACTTTCTGGGCGACGTGCGCGACCGCGAGCGGCTGTACCGCGCCTTCGACGGCGTGGACGTGGTGGTGCACGCGGCGGCGCTCAAGCAGGTGCCGGCGTGCGAGTACAACCCCATCGAGGCCATCAAGACCAACGTCCTGGGGGCGGCCAACATCATCGACGCGGCCATCGACCGGGGCGTGCGCAAGGTGATCGCGCTCTCCACCGACAAGGCGGCCAGCCCGGCCAACCTGTACGGGGCCACCAAGCTGTGCAGCGACAAGCTGTTCACGGCGGCCAACAGCTACGCCGGGGCCCACAACACCCGCTTTGCGGTGGTGCGCTACGGCAACGTGATGGGAAGCCGGGGAAGCGTGATCCCCCTCTTCCTCAAGCTGCGCGAGACGGGGACGCTCCCCATCACCGACCCGCGGATGACGCGCTTCTGGATCACCCTGCAGCAGGGGGTGGACTTCGTGCTCGACTCGCTGGAGCGCATGCACGGGTCCGAGGTGTTCGTCCCCAAGATCCCCAGCATGAGCATCCTGGACGTGGCCCGCGCCCTGGCGCCCGAGTGCGACACGCGCATCACCGGCATTCGCCCCGGTGAAAAGCTGCACGAGGTGATGGTGCCCGAGGACGACGCCCGCAACACCATCGAGTACGACCGCTACTACGCCATCGTCCCCTCGTACGAGCAGTACGTGGAGCAGTGGGGCGCCCAGGACGGCCGGCGCTGCCCCGAGGACTTTCGGTACAGCAGCGAGATCAACACCGAGTGGATCTCGGTGGAGCAGCTGCAGGAGATGCTGGGGCTGCAGCAGCTGGCGGGCGTCTGACGCCAATGCCCCCCGTGCCCGCGGTGCTCGTCACCGGCGCCAGCGGGCTGCTGGGCGCCCACGCCTGCCTGGCCGCCGCCGCCCGCGGGATGCGGGTGGTGGGGACCGTGCACCTGCACCCCGTCTCCCTTCCCGGCGTGGAGCTGGTGGGGGTGGACCTGAGCGCCGAGGCCGAGGTGCGCGCCCTGGTGGACGACGTGCGCCCGGCGTGGGTGCTGCACTGCGCGGCCATGACCGAGGTGGACCGCGCCCAGGAGCACCCGCACGAGGCGGAGCTGGCCAACGTCGAGGCCACGGCGCTGCTGGCCCGGGCGGCCGCGGCGGCGGGGGCGGGGCTCGTCTACGTGTCGACGGACGCCGTGTACCCCGGCGACCGCGGCGGCTACGCCGAGGACGACCCCACCGGCCCCGTGAACGTGTACGCCCGCAGCAAGCTGGCGGGCGAAGAGGCCGTGCGCGCGGCCGGCCCGCGCCACCTGGTGGTGCGCGCCAACCTGTTCGGGTGGAACGTGCAGCCCAAGCAGAGCCTGGCCGAGTGGATCCTGGCCGGGCTGGAGGCCGGCGGCCCGGTGCCGGGCTTCGCGGACGTGTGCTTCAACCCGCTGGAGGCCGGCGAGCTGGCGGGAACGCTGCTGGACCTGGCCGCCGGCCCCCACCGGGGGACGGTGAACGCGGGCGCGTCGGACCGGGTGAGCAAGTACGCCTTTGCGCGCATGGTGGCCGAGGTGTTCGGCCACGACCCCGGGCTCGTCACCCCCGCCTCGGCGGCCGACGCGGCGTTCCGCGCCCCGCGCCCGCGCGACACCTCCATGGACGTGTCGCGGCTTACGGCGTGGCTGGGCCGCACGCCCCCCACGGTGCGCGCGGGGATCGAGCAGTTTCGCCGCCAGCGCGACGACGGCTTTCTGGACCGGCTCAAGGGCGGGCCGGCGCACGCAACCCACAACCCCTGACGACCGCGATGCCCCGTCTGGACATCGGCCGCCGCACCATCGGCGACGGCACGCCCACGTACTTCATCGCCGACATCTCGGCCAACCACGACGGCCAGCTGCAGCGCGCCATCGACCTGATCCACCTTTCGGCCCAGGCGGGCGCCGACGCGGCCAAGTTCCAGAACTTTCGCGCGTCCAGGATCGTCAGCGACCACGGCTTTCGCGCCCTGGGGGGGCAGCAGGCGCACCAGGCAAAGTGGAAGAAGCCGGTGAGCGAGGTGTACGCCGACGCGTCGCTTCCCTGGGAGTGGACGGAGACGCTGGCGGCGGAGTGCGAAAAGGCGGGGATCGACTACTTCAGCACGCCGTACGACGTGGAGGCGGTCGACATGCTCGACCCGTACGTGCGGCTGTTCAAGATCGGCTCGGGCGACATCACCTGGCCGGAGATGCTGGAGAAGGTGGCCCGCACGGGCAAGCCGGTGCTGATCGCCGCCGGCGCCAGCGACCTGGGCGACGTGCAGCGGGCGATGGACATCCTGCGCCCCCTGAACGCGCAGATCTGCCTGATGCAGTGCAACACCAACTACACGGGCAGCCTGGAGAACTTCAAGCACATCCACCTGAACGTCCTGCGCTCCTTCGCCACGCTCTATCCCGACGCGGTGCTGGGGCTCTCTGACCACATGCCCGGGCACGCCACGGTGCTGGGGGCGGTGGCGCTGGGGGCGCGGGTGGTGGAGAAGCACTTCACCGACGACACCTCGCGCGAGGGGCCCGACCACCCGTTCTCCATGGACCCCGTCACCTGGCGCGACATGGTGGACCGCACCCGCGAGCTGGAGTACGCGCTGGGCTCGGCGGAAAAGTTCGTCGCCGAGAACGAGCGCGACACGGTGGTGGTGCAGCGCCGCGCCCTGCGCGCGGCGGCGGATCTGGAACCGGGGACGGTGCTCACCCGGGAATTGATCGACGTGCTGCGCCCCGCGCCGCGCGACGGCATCTTTCCCTACGACCTGGAGCGCGTGCTGGGGATGCGGGTGCGGGTGCCGCTCAAGGCCGGCGAGCACCTGCGCTGGGGACAGCTGGAAGCGGCCGGCTGACGTTGCGCATCCTGTGGCTCACGCAGGGGGTGACGGGGCACGACCGCCGCTTTACCACCCTGCTGGCCGGGGCCGGGCACGACGTCCGCTACCTGGCGCTGGACGACGTCCCCGACGCGCCGCTGCCGGAGGGGGTGCGCCGGGAGGCGTGGGAGGAGCGTCCGGCCGGGGACGCGCGGACGCCGGAGGGGGCCGAGGCGCTTCTCCCGGCCTTTCGCCGCGTCCTGGAGCGGGTGCGCCCCGACGCGGTGCACGCCGGCCCCGTGCCCACGGGCGGCTTCCTTGCCGCGCTGGCGGACGTCCGTCCCCGCCTGGTGATGTCGTGGGGCTCGGACGTGCTGGTGGAGGCGCAGCAGGGGCCGGCGTGGAGGTTCGCCACGCACACGGCGCTGGACGGCGCGGACCGCTTTGTCTGCGACTGCCACACCGTGCTCTTTCGCGCCCGCGAGTACGCGGCGATCGCGGACGAGAACGTCGTGATGCTCCCCTGGGGAACGGATCCCGCCCGCTTTCATCCCGCGGATCGGCCCTCCGCGCTGCGGGCGGAGCTTCTGGGGGAAGATGCGGACGACGCGTTCCTCGTCCTCTGCACGCGCTCGTGGGAGCCGGTCTACGGGATCGATACGCTGGTGGAGGGCTTTCGCCGCGCGTGGGAGAAGGAGCCGCGGCTGCGGCTGGTGCTGGCGGGGGGCGGATCGCTGGCGGGGGAGGTGGACGGGTGGATCCGCGACGCCGGGATCGCGGATGCCGTCGTCCGCCCGGGCGCCATCGGCCACGACCGGCTGCCGGAGTGGTTCCGCGCGGCGGACCTGTACGCCAGCTGCGCGCACAGCGACGGCACCTCGGTCTCCCTGCTGGAGGCCATGGCGTCGGCGCTCCCCGTGCTGGTGACGGACATTCCCAGCAACCGCGAGTGGGTGGAGCCGGGGGAGAACGGCTGGCTGGCGCCCTCCGGCGACGCGGCCGCCGTGGCGTCGGCGCTCGTCGACGCGGCGGCGCTGGACGCCGGGGGGCGGCGCGCGATCGGCCGCCGCAACCGGGAGATCGTGGAGGTGCGGGCGGACTGGGGGGTGAACGGCGCGCGGCTGCTGGAGGCGTACGACGCCCTGGCCACGGTCGCGGGGCGGGCTGATGCGGACGCGGTGCTGCCACTCCCAGGCCAGGGCGTGACTTCCTGAGGGAGCGCTACGCGGAAGCTGAATCTTCACAGCCGTTTGCGCGCGACCGAAGGATCTCCTCTCCGCCTGCTCGGGGCTGGATTCCACGGCATGCAGCCAGCCACGCGGTGCCGCCGGCGAGGTCCTTCGGTCGGCGCTACGGTCTATCGTGCAGGCAGGTCGAGGAGCGGCGCCTCCCTCAGGAAGTCAGAATGGGCAGGGTCGGCAGCATCCTCTCCGGAAGCCGACGCGCTTTTTCCGGATCGGGCAGGGACACACCACGAGCGAGGATGATGTACTTCGACGAGCTGGCGGCGGGCGACTCCGCCGAGTTCACCAAGACGGTCACCGAGACGGACGTGGTGCTGTACGCGGGGATCACGGGCGACCTGAACCCGGCGCACGTGGACGAGGTGTCCGCCTCCGCCGGCCGCTTTGGCGGGCGCATCGCGCACGGGATGCTGGTGGCCGGCTTCATCTCCACCGTCCTGGGAACACGGCTCCCCGGGCCCGGCACCATCTACCTCTCCCAGTCGCTGCGCTTCGTGGCGCCCGTGCGCCTGGGCGACACGGTGACGGCGCGGGTGGAGGTGGCGGAGCTGCTCCCCAAGCGGCGGGCGCGGCTGGCGACGACCGTCCGCAACCAGCGCGGCGAGACGGTGGTCGAGGGCGAGGCCACGGTGATGGTCCCCGCCCGCCCGGAGGCGGCGGAGTGAAGACGGTCGCCATCGTCCAGGCCCACATGGGCTCCACCCGGCTGCCAGGAAAGGTGATGCTGGACCTGGCCGGCCGCCCCGTGCTGCGCCGCGTGGTGGACCGCGCCCGCGCCGTCCCCGGCGTGGACCAGGTGGTGGTGGCGTGCGCGGCGCTCCCCCAGGACGACGTGATCGAGGCCGCCTGCGCGGAGTGGGGCGTCCCCGTCTTTCGCGGCAGCGACCACGACGTGCTGGAGCGCTTTCGCGGCGCGGCGCAGGCGTTCGGCGCGGAGGCGTGCGTCCGCATCACCAGCGACTGCCCGCTGCTGGACCCGGGGGTGAGCGGCGAGATCGTCCGCCGCTTTCACCAGGCGGACCCGCCGGTGGACTACGCCAGCAACAAGATCCCCCAGTCGTACCCCCGCGGGCTGGACACGGAGGTGTTCACCCGCGCGGCGCTGGAGCGGGCCGCGGCCGACGCCACGGAGGCGTACGAGCGCGCGCACGTGACCATCCACCTGTACGAGCACCCGGAGCGCTACCGGCTGCTGAGCGTGGTCAGCGACGTGGACCGCGCCGACTGGCGCTGGACCCTGGACACGGCCGACGACCTGCGCTTTCTGCGCGAGGTGTACGGCCGCCTGGGTCCCGGCGACGACTTCGCCTGGACCGACGTGGTGGCGCTGCTGGAGCGCGAGCCCGCGCTGATGGACATCAACCGCCACGTCGTCCAGAAGGACGCAAAGGCCGGCTGACCCGGTCCCCCATCCCCCGAACCCCGACCCATGCGCATCGTCTGTTTCATCGAAGCCCGCATGCGCTCCACGCGGCTTCCCGGAAAGGTGCTGATGCCGATCCTGGGCAAGCCCATGCTGGAGCTCATGATCGAGCGCCTGCGCCGCGCGCGCACCCT
>DASQBH010000170.1:0-2466 GCA_035635315.1 Longimicrobium sp. | reverse complement strand
CCTGGTCCACGATGGAGTGCGTGTGCGAGTAGATGTTGGCGTAGTCGCTGATGCTGACGCGGTCGCCCAGCACGATGCCGCCGCGGTCGTCCAGCAGCACGTTGCGGTGCACCACCACGTCGTCGCCCACCTCCATGTTGTAGCCGTAGCTGAACTCCACGAAGTGGAAGGCTTTGAAGTTCTTTCCGACGCGGGCGAAGATGAACGGCGCCAGCGTCCGCCGGAACCGCACGCCCACGTGCACGTTGCCCCCCAGCGGGCTGCGGTCGAACATCTGCCACATCCACAGCAGCGGCTTGCAGGCGTTGAACTTCTCGACGTCCACCTCGTAGTAGTATTCCGGCTCCAGGGTCACGTTGCGCGCGTCCATCTGCGCCAGCGACGCCTGCGCGGCCAGCGACAGGCTCTTCGGATTCACGTCCGCATGGTGCGGATAGAAGAGCCCCGTGAGCGTGCGGCGGCACAGCTCCCACCGGTCTTCGCCGGCCTCCAGCTGCTGGCGGATCTCGTCCAGCCATTCGTCGTACAGCGCCGTGGCCTCGGCGGCGGGGTCCAGTTTTCTGAGCGGATATAGGGGCATGGGATCGGGTCGGGTCGTGGGCTGGAGGTCTCATCCTTCGCGCCCGAAAATAAGTGCTGGGCAACGGCCGCCGCAAACGTGGCGATACGAACGGGGGATCAGAAGTGCCCGCTGCAGTGCCACGACCGCCGCACCGGCGTCCAGGTGCACTTGTTCATGCCCGGGCCGGTGTAACGGAAGGTGAGCGCGTACCCGTCCGGAGTTCTGCGGTATTCGAACGGATAGCCCTCCTGCGGCGCGCGCAGCGCGGAGGCCGGCAGGTACGCGGGTATCAGTTGCGGGAGGGAGTCCGGGTACGCGGCGTGGGCCTGGAAATGCCGGTCCAGCGCATTGATGACGGGCGTAGCGAACCGGTAGCCGCGCTCCGCCCGCGGTCCCTTTCCCGGCGGCGTGCAGGCCAGCAGAAGCAGCGGGAGAAGGACGAATCCCGCGCGGCCGATCCGCCGCGGTTTGCGCATGGGGGGCATCGAAGTCGTCAGGGCAGAAAACGCGTCCAGCGGCGGCGGGGAAGGTCGGCAAAGCCGTGGCGGCGGTACAGGTGCTCGGCGCGCGCGTGGCTCGTCTCCACCTCCAGCTCCACCGTGCGGCAGCCGTCCGCCGCAGCCCCGGCGATCACCCGCTCCAGCAGCGCGTTGCCGATGCCGTGCTCGCGGCGCGCGGGGACCACGTACAGCTCGTCCAGCCACGCCACCCTCCCACCGCGCTCCACCGTCCACGAGTACGAGACGCACGCCAGGCCGACGACTCCGCTCTCATCCACCGCCAGCAGCACGAAGCCGCGCTCCGGGACGCGCAGAATCCCCTCCGCGGCGAACGCCAGGTCGGCACGGGCGATGGGGATGTCGTGCTCCGCCAGCTGCGCAGCCAGCAGCTCCACCACCTCGTCCAGGTCGTCGGGGGTGGCGCGGCGGATGTGGATGCCGTCGGTCATCGGCGTTCGGTGGATGGGGGATCAGCGGACGGGGATGCGGACGGCGATCACGCCCGGCGCAACGGTCACGGCGGGCGGATCCGGATCCTCGCCATCCCCCTGCCGATGGAGCAGGCGCACGACCGAGCGCCCCGCGAGGATGCCGACGAGTGCGCCGCCGGCCACGTCGCTGGCCCAGTGCTTGTCGTCGTACACGCGGCTCCACCCCACCAGCGCCGCGCCGCCGTACGCCAGCGCCGTCACCCACGGCGCCCGCGCCTCTTCCGACACCGCGGACGCCAGGGAAAAGACGACGACGGCGTGTCCGGAGGGGAACGCCTGCCAGCGGTTCTCCGCATTGAAGGGGCGAAAGCGCAGCGGATCGGCCGTGGTGCTGGGGCGCTCGCGGCCCACGGAGTACTTCAGCAGGCCGTTCGCCACGCCGCCGGCGGCCAGCGCGGCGGTCACGTGCAGCGCCGCGTCGGCCACCTCGCTGCGCCGCGCCAGCTCGCCCGCCGTCCACGCGCCGCCCAGCAGCAGCAGCGCGTACTGCGGCCGGCCGCCGTAGTTGAGCGCGTCCGACGCGCCCTCCCACCGCGTGCCGCCGCCCGCCGGGACGGCGCCGTCGAACACCTCGTCCAGCAGCAGCGCTCCCGCGACCACCGCCGCACCCGCCGCCGCCTCGCGCCGCGACACCAGCGGCTGCGCATCGGCCGCGTGCGGCAGCGCGAGGGCAAGCGCCATCACGAGCACGAGGGATCGGAACGACAGCGGCATGGGATGCGGATGCGGGCGAGCGGATGCGGAGCCGCAAGTGTATCCGCCGACCCCGCTCCAGGCAACGTCCCGACCCGCCGCGCGGCTTACGCTACCGCCGTGCCGCGACCAGCGAGGGTACCCGGCGGTGATAGTTGCGGATGGCGATGATGGTCGCCGTGGGGACGAACCCGTCCAGCTGCTCGGTGGGATCGAGCGC
>DASQBH010000169.1:0-2205 GCA_035635315.1 Longimicrobium sp. | reverse complement strand
GGGCCACTGATCCCCCGTTTCCCTCTCCGCATCCGGGTCCGTTCCCATCCGGAGCGGTTCCACCCTCCAAATTGCGCACCGATACCCGCCATGCCTTCGATCCCGGCAGCGCACGAGAGCACTCCCGCCCGCGTGGAGGCGGCACCGGAGCATCCTGCATCCCTTTCCGCTCCGGCGGCGGAGAATGCGGCGGACGCCGGGCGGGACCGGGAGCTGGAGCGGCATGTCGGCGCCATCTGGCGGGAGGTGCTGGGGCGGGAGCGGGTGGGGGTGCACGAGAACTTCTTCGACATCGGCGGCCACTCGCTGCAGCTGATGCGGGTGCACGCGCGCCTGCTGGACCTGGCTCCCTGGTCCGGCCTGACGATGGTGGACCTGTTCGCCCATCCCACCGTCGCCCTGATGGCCAGCCGGCTGCGCACCGGCAACGGCGACGGGCGCAACGGGAACGGCCGGGAGGAGGAGGCGTCCGCCCGGGCCCCGCGTGGGGCCCCCGCCGTCGGCCGCGGCGCCCCGGCGCGGGGCGGGATCGCGGTGGTGGGGATGAGCGGGCGCTTTCCCGGCGCGGCGGACGTCGCTGCGCTGTGGAGCAACCTGCGCGGCGGCGTGGACTGCGTCTCGGCGCTGACGGAGGAGGAGCTGGAGCGGGCGGGCGTTTCCGCGGAGCTGCGTGCCGACCCGCGCTACGTGCGGGCGGAGGGGGTGCTGGAGGGGGTGGAGCTCTTCGATGCCGCCTTCTTTGGGCTGGGCGCGCGCGAGGCGGCGCTGCTGGACCCGCAGCAGCGCGTCTTTCTGGAGTGCGCCTGGCAGGCGCTGGAAGACGCCGGCCACGACCCCGCGCGCTTCGCGGGGCGCATCGGCGTCTACGCGGGGGCGGGGAGCGGCGCCTGGCTGGCGCACCTTCTCCGCGACCCGCGGCGCCTTCACGGGATGGACCCCGTGGAGCTGCGGCTGGGGACCGGCGGCGACTTTCTTCCCGCGCGGGTGGCGTACCGGCTGGGGCTGGAGGGGCCCGCGGTGAACGTGCAGTCGGCGTGCTCCACCTCGCTGGTGGCCATTCACCTGGCGGCGCGGGCGCTGCTGGCGGGGGAGTGCGAGATGGCGCTGGCCGGCGGCGTCTCCATCCTCTTCCCCCAGGGCGCCGGGTACCTGCACCGCCCGGGCGGAATCCGCTCGCCGGATGGCCGCTGCCGCGCCTTCGACGCGTCGGCGGCCGGGCTGGTGGGCGGCAGCGGCGCGGGGGTGGTGGTGCTGCGCCCCCTGGAAGAGGCGCTGGCGGACGGCGACACCGTCCGCGCCGTCATCCTGGGGAGCGCGGTGAACAACGACGGCGCGCGGCGCGCTGGCTTCACCGCCCCTTCCGCGGCCGGGCAGGCGCGGGTGCTGCGCGCCGCGCTGGAGGCGGCGGGGGTCGCGCCGGAGTCGGTGGGCTACGTCGAGGCGCACGGCACGGGGACGGAGCTGGGCGACCCGATCGAGGTGGCGGCGCTCACCGAGGCGTACGGGCCGGGGGAGCCGGAGTCGATCGCGCTGGGCTCGGTCAAGACCAACGTGGGGCACCTGGACGCCGCGGCGGGGGTGACGGGGCTGATCAAGGCCGTGCTCTCGCTGCAGCACGGGGAGATCGTCCCCACCCTGCACTTCGAGCGGCCCAACCCGCGCATCGACTTCGGGCGCGGGCCCTTTTACGTCAACACCGCGCCGCGGCCGTGGGCGCGCGGCGCGGCGCCGCGGCGCGCCGGCGTCTCGGCGTTCGGGATGGGCGGCACCAACGCGCACGTGGTGCTGGAGGAGGCGCCGACTGCCGATCCGGTGGACCCCGGGCGCGAGTGGCAGCTCCTGGCGCTCTCCGCGCGCACGCCGGAGGCGCTGGACGCCGCGGCGGCACGGCTGGCGGCGCACCTGCGCGCGCACCCGCAGCAGCCGCTGGCGGACGTGGCGCACACCCTGGCGGCGGGGCGCGCGGCCTTTCCGCACCGCCGCGCGACCGTGGCGCGGCGGGGGGAGGACGCGGCGGCGCTGGAGGGCGGGGCGCCGGGGCGGGTGGCGGCGGGAGAGGCGGGCGAAGGGACGGCGCCGGTCGTCTTCCTCTTTCCCGGCCAGGGGGCGCACCACCCCGCGGCGGTGCGCGCGCTGTACGGCGCGGAGCCGGTGTTCCGCGCGGAGATGGACCGCTGCGCGGAGGTGCTGCGCCCGCACCTGGGG
>DASQBH010000168.1:0-6158 GCA_035635315.1 Longimicrobium sp. | reverse complement strand
GCCCACGGGTCCTCCTCCGGCTTCGCCTCGCCGTCATCCGCCGGCGCCGCGGAATCGTGGGATGACGGAGGCGCGGCGTCGTACGATGCCGGACGAGGCTCGCCGGACGGCGCGGGGGGCGCGTAATCGTCGGATGGCGGCGGCGCGTCCTCCTCGGCGTAGGCTGGATGGTCGACGAGCGTCGCCATCCGCGGCTCGGGCCGGTCGATGCCGATCCCGCGCATCACCGTGAAGTAGACGTCCTTGAGGTCCGGCTCCACCGGCTGAAAAGTGTCGTCGGGTGGCGCGTCGCCGTGCACGTGCACCACCGTGCGTCCGCCCACCAGCGTGGTGCTGATGACGGGGTGCGCTTCCTCGAACGCCTTGAGCTCCTCGCGCGGCACCTCGCGGCGCCACACGCGGCCGCGCACGGCCCGCACCGCCGCCTGCGGCTCCCCCTCCAGCAGGATCTGGCCGCGGTGGATGATGGCCATCCGCTGGCACAGGTCGCTCACGTCCTCCACGATGTGGGTGGAAAGGATGACCACCGCGTTCTCGCCCAGCTCGCTGAGCAGGTTCAGGAACCGCGCGCGCTCCGCCGGGTCCAGCCCCGCCGTGGGCTCGTCGACGATGATGAGCCGCGGGTTGCCGATCAGCGCCACCGCGATCCCGAACCGCTGCCGCATCCCCCCGCTGAAGGTGCCCAGCCGCCGGTGGCGCGCATCCCACAGGTTGGTCTGCTGCAGCAGCGAATGGATGGTCTCGCGCCGCTCGCGGCCGTCCGTCACCCCCTTGAGCACGGCGAAGTGGTCCAGCATCTCCTCCGCCGTGGCGCGCGGGTACAGGCCGAACTCCTGCGGCAGGTAGCCCAGCGTGCGGCGCACCGCCTCCTTGTCGCGCAGCACGTCGATGTCGCCCAGCACCGCGCGGCCGCTGTCCGCCTCCTGCAGCGTGGCCAGAATGCGCATCAGCGTGCTCTTGCCCGCGCCGTTGGGCCCCAGCAGCCCAAACATTCCCGGCGCGATGGTGAGCGACACGTCGCGCAGCGCGTGCACGCCGTTGGGGTACGTCTTGGAAAGGCGCTCGATCTTCAGTTCCACGGATTGGATCGGGAGGAGGAGGCGTATCAGCGCGGCCGGGCTTCGGCCGGCGGCGGCGCGGGGACGGGTCCCGGCGGGGGCGAAAGGGGGCGCGGCCGGAACGCCGGCTGCACGTCGAAGACCATCCCCATCATCACCGCCCTCACCGGCTGGCGCACGGTGCGAAAGCCCGGCTCTTCCCCGCGGTACTTCTTCGCCCTGGCGGTGCCGAACGCGCCCGTCGCGTAGAAGTGCACACCGTATCGGCCGCGTGTGCGATAGGCGACAGTCGGCGCCCAGTAGCGAGGCGTTACCCGCTCCTCGCCGGGGCCGCCATCCAGCGAATAGCTCCATCGGGCGGGCCGCGATCCCAGGAAGGCGAATCCCTGCGTGGTGTACCAGCCGGAGCCGTCCGGCCTCATGCGCCCGGCCTGCACGTACGGCATCTGATGCGCGGACGCCGCCAGCACGCCCGCGCCCAGATCAAAGCCCATCGAGGTGGGCGCCTGTACGTACAGATCCAGCTCCGACGACACCAGCCCCGTGGAGAGCGTGAGCCCCGCACTCACGCCGGGCGCGGAGGCGGACGCCGCCTGGCCGTAGCGAACCCCCGCCCCCTGCTGCGGAACCAGTTCGGTATCGCATTCCGGGCGAGTGCAGAGCTGCCTCGCACCACCCGCGGTGCCGTAGAAGGTAAGGCCCTGCTCCACCCGCGGGCCATGGGCGACGATGGGGGCGCACGCCGCCGTGCACGCAGCTGCCAGCAGTGTGAGAAGGGTGCGCGGCGACGGGCGCCCGGGCGTAGTGCGTGATGACAACGTCAGGTCGGTTCAGTGTGGATGCGGACCCGCCCGAACATCCGCGGCGCAATGGTGGGCGACACGTCGCGCAGGGCGTGCACGCCGTTGGGGCAGGTCCTGGAGAGGCGCTCGATCTTCGGTTCCACGGCAACGCGCTTCAGGGATTCAGAAAGGGAACCAGGGCCCTCAGCAGGTCCCGGGGCGAGCGCTCGATCACCACGCCCGCCATCAGCGTGCGTACGGGCTGGCTTTCCAGCCGCACCATGTCAGGGCTGCCGTCGGCGGGAAAGGCGTACGCTTTCGCCGTTCCAAACGCGCCGGAGACGTACAGGTGCAGGCCGTGGTTCCCGCCGGTACGGTAGGCGATGGACGGCGCCCAGTAGCGTGGCGCCAGCTCGTCCGGTTCGTCGTCGCCCCGGGGCTCGGAGTCGGACAGGATGTAGTCCACCGGCCGCCGGTACATCCACGCGAAGCCCTGCGTGGTGTAAAAGCCGGAGCCGTCGCTCGCGCGCATGCGCCCGGCCTGCACGTACGGCATCACGTGCGTGCCGCCCAGGACCACGCCCGCGCCCATGTCGAACCGCGAATAGCGCGTGGGCGCCTGCACATACAGGTCCAGCTCCGACGAGATGAGGTTGATGGACGCGTTCACGCCCGCCTGAAAGCCCGGCCGGGTTCCCGTCGCCGCGCGGCCGGTGTGCATGCCCAGCGCGCCCTGGGGAAGCAGGCTCAGGTCGCAGGTCACCGTGTCGCACGGCGAACCGCCGGCGCCTCCGGTGAGCACGACGTGGGTGCCGCCCAGCACGGCCGGCCCGTGCGTCACCATGGGCGCGCACGCCGCCGTGCACGCGGCCGCCAGCAGCATGAGAAGGGCGCGCGGCGCCAGGAGCTCTGTAGACAAAGGCAGCGTCAGGCGGGTTGAACGTGGATGCGGGCGGAGTTCCGACGCGGCGGCGCCGTGCGTCCCATCAGGCGCTCGATGCGGAGTGCCACGAGAGCGGCCGCCCCGGGAATCACTGGTTCGGGATGAGGAACCACGGCAGCAGGTCCAGCGGCGACCCTTCGAACACCGCGCCGGCCATCACCGTGCGGACGGGCTGGCTCCCCACCCAATCCTTGCGCGTGCCCTCGCCCGTCCAGCCGTACTCGTCCGCCGTGCCGAACGCGCCGGAGACGTACAGGTGCAGCCCGCGCCGCCCGGCGGTCCGGTACGCCACCGTGGGCGCCCAGTACCGGGGCTGCAGCTCGTCGGCGCTGTCGTCCTCGCCAAAGAACCGGTACGTCGCCGGCCGCTGCATCATCCACACGAACCCCTGGGTGGTGTAGAAGCCGGAGCCGTCGTCCCGCGTGCGGCCCAGCTGCACGTACGGCATGGTGTGCGCCGCGCTCAGCAGCACCCCCGCGCCGGCGTCCAGCCCCATGGAGCCGGTGGGCGCCTGCGCGTACAGGTCCAGTTCCGACGAAAAGAGGTTGATCGAGAAATTCGCCGCCACCGAGAACCCGGGCCTCGTCTCGGTCGCCGTGCGCCCCCCGCGCAGCCCCAGTGCCGCCTGCGGCAGCAGCCCCAGCTCGCACACGGCGCTGTCGCACGCGGGCAGCCCGCCACCCGCCGTCACCACCACGGCGACACCGGGCTGCACGCGCGGTCCGTGGGTCACCATCGGCGCGCACGCCGCCGCGCACGCCAGCGCCAGCAGGGAAAGGATGCCGCGCGACGCGTTGCGCTGGATCTGTCTTGCCACGAAGGGAAGGTCAGTTGGATGCGGATGATGGCGAAGGCTGGGCCGTCGGCCGGCGCGCGGATGCCGGCGCCCGGGTGTCGAGGATCACGCCCACCATCACGTGGCGGATGGTCTCGCGGCCGGACCGCCGCGCCTGCCCGTCGATGTCGTACTCCCACGCGTCCGCCGTGCCGAACGCACCGGAGACGTAAAGGCTCACGCCCGTCCCCCCGCCGCCGCGGAACGCGAGCGAGGGCGCCCAGTAGCGCGGGCGCACCAGGTCCGGCTCCAGGTCTTCGTCCGCTTCGCCGTCGCCGATCACCCCCACGCGCGCGGAGCGGCGAAAGAGCCAGGCATAGCCCTGCGTGGTGTACCAGCCGGAGCCGTCGGCGCGCATGCGGCCCAGCTGCAGGTAGGGCATCGCGTGGTCCACCCCCGCCAGCGCGCCGGCGCCCGCCTGCATCCCACCCGTCCACCCGGTGGGCGCCTGCACGTACGCGTCCAGGTCCGCGGAGCTCACGGAGATGTTGCCGCCGAAGCTGAAGCCGGCCCGCGTCTGCGTCGCCGCCCAGCCGCGGTGCGCCCCCAGCGCCACCTGCGGCCTCAGGTCCAGCTCGCAGGCGGTGTCACAGAACGCACCCGAGCCACCCGTCGTCGCCACCACCATAACGCCCGGCTGCACGCGCGGGCTGTGCGTCACCACCGGCGCGCACGCCCCCGTGCACGCCGCCAGCAGTACCGCGAGAATGTGCTTCATCAGAAAGATGCGGGTGCGGAAGGAGGAACCGTCAGATCCCGGGCGAGACACAACGTCCAACGCCCCCGCACCCGGACCGCTCCCCTACTTTCGCACTTTCGCACTTTCGCACTTTCGCACTTTCGCACTTCCGCACTTCCGCACTTTCGCACTTTCGCACTCCTCACCCCTCCAGCATCGGCACCCGCACGCCCTCGCGCCGCGCCGTCTCGATCGCGTCGTCGTAGCCAGCGTCCGCGTGGCGGATGACGCCCATCCCGGGGTCGTTGGTCAGCACGCGCTCCAGCCGCTCGCGCATCTCCGGCGTGCCGTCCGCCACGATCACCTGCCCCGCGTGCAGCGAGTTGCCGATCCCCACCCCGCCGCCGTGGTGAAAGCTGACCCACGACGCGCCGCTGGCCACGTTCACCAGCGCGTTCAGGATCGGCCAGTCGGCGATGGCGTCGCTGCCGTCCTTCATCGCCTCCGTCTCGCGGAACGGCGACGCCACCGACCCCGTATCCAGGTGGTCGCGGCCGATCACGATCGGCGCCTTGAGCTCGCCCGACGCCACCAGGTCGTTCAGCGCCACTCCGAACTTTGCCCGCGCCCCCTGCCCCAGCCAGCAGATGCGCGACGGCAGCCCCTGGAACGCCACCTTCTCCCGCGCCTGGGTGATCCAGCGCTTCAGGTGCTCGTCCTCCGGGAACAGCTCCAGCACCAGCTCGTCCGTGCGGTGGATGTCGGCCGGGTCGCCGGAGAGCGCCACCCAGCGGAACGGCCCCTTCCCCTCGCAGAACAGCGGCCGCACGTACGCGGGAACGAAGCCGGGAAAGGCGAACGCGTCCGCGTACCCCGCGTCCTTCGCCTGCCCGCGCAGGTTGTTGCCGTAGTCGAAGGTGACGGCGCCGCGGCGCTGCATCTCCACCATCGCCTCGCAGTGGATGCGCATGCTCTCCATCGACCGCCGCTGGTACTCCGCGGGGTCCGACGTCCGCAGCGCGTCCGCTTCCTCGTTGGAGAGCCCGGCCGGCACGTAGCCGTTCAGCGCGTCGTGCGCGCTGGTCTGGTCCGTCAGCACGTCGGGCGTCACGCCGCGCCGCACCAGCTCCGGCAGCACCTCCGCGCAGTTGCCTACCAGGCCCACGGACAGCGGCTCGCCGCGGTTGCGGGCGTCCATGATCCAGCCCAGCGCCTCGTCCAGGTCGTGCGTCATCCGGTCGCAGTAGCGGGTCTGGATGCGCCGCTCGATGCGCCACGGCTCCACCTCCACGCACAGCACCGCGCCCTCGTTCATCGTCACCGCCAGCGGCTGCGCGCCGCCCATCCCGCCCATCCCGCCGGTGAGCGTCCACGTCCCCCGCAGCGAGCCGCCAAAGTGCTGCCGCCCCACCGCGCCGAACGTCTCGTACGTCCCCTGCAGAATCCCCTGCGTGCCGATGTAGATCCACGACCCGGCCGTCATCTGGCCGTACATGGTGAGCCCCTGCCGCTCCAGCTCGCGGAACGTCTCCCAGTTCGCCCAGCGGGGGACGAGGTTGCTGTTGGCGATCAGGACGCGCGGCGCGTGCGGGTGCGTGCGGAACACGCCCACCGGCTTGCCGCTCTGCACGAGCATGGTCTCGTCGTTCGCCAGCGTGCGGAGGGTGCGCACCATGGCGTCGAACGCCTCCCACGACCGCGCCGCGCGCCCCGTGCCGCCGTAGACGACAAGGTCGTCCGGCCGCTCGGCCACGTCGGGGTCCAGGTTGTTCATCAGCATCCGCAGGGCGGCCTCCTGCTGCCACCCGCGGCAGGAGATCTCGGCCCCGCGGGGCGCGCGGACGACTCGGGGTGCGACGGC
>DASQBH010000167.1:0-6337 GCA_035635315.1 Longimicrobium sp. | reverse complement strand
GTTTTGGGGGAGGTGGGCCGGTGGTGCCGGCCCGGAGGGGGCGGACTCCGCGCCGTCCGGAGCGCTGCGGGGCCCGGTGCGACGTTTATCCCCTCTCTCGCGCAGTTTGCGGGAGAGGGCAGGCGAGGAACGAGCCGGGTGAGGGCCCGAGGGTCCTTGACCCGTTTCGCCGCACCGGTGTACGATGCGCACACCCGAAACGTCGGCGCGAAAGAACCACTTTCGCACTCTCGCACTTTCGCACTTTCGCACTTGCAGTCCCCAACCGCCGCCGACGCGCTCCGCCTTACCGGAACGCTCGTCTCGCAGTACTTCCGCTTCGGCTGCGACCGGCAGCTGCGCTGGCAGATGGTGCCGCGCGCGCTGCGGGGCGCCGACGTGCCCGCGCCCAACCGCGACCCGCTTGCCGGGCCGCTCGTGGGCGTGCGCCCGGGGATGGGGCTGCTCACCCAGGCCGGCCGCCGCTTCGAGCGGCAGGCGCTGCGGGCGCTGGTGCGCTACTACGGCGAGTCGCGCGTCATCAGCGCCGGGCACGACGAGCACGGCGACGCCGCGCGGCTGCCGTACGACCGGGTCGTCGAGGCGCTCCGGAACCCCGGCGAGGCTACGTGGATCATCCAGCCGGAGCTGCGGCTGCCGGACGCGGCTGCGTTCGCGGCGCGCTTCGGGGTGGACGGCGAGGTGCAGGTGGCGCCCGCGCAGCCGGACCTCATCCGCATCGGCCGCGACCGGCGGGGGCGGCTGATTGTCGGCGTGGCGGACGTAAAGTGGAGCCGCGAGGCCACGGTGCAGCACTACGCGCAGGTGGCGTTCTATACGGTGCTGCTGGAGGAGATCTGCCGCGCGGAGGGGATCGAGGGCACCGTGGAGACGCGCTGGGGGTGGCTGTGGACGCGCGGCTCGCGCGGGCCGCGGCGCTTTCCGCTGGCCGCGTATCGACACCACGTGATGGAGTTCCTGCGCGCGGACCTCCCCCGCATCGCCGCCGCGGCACCCGCGGAGGCCGCTTGGCACCTGCGGCCGCGCTGTACGTCGTGCTCGTTCTTTCACCACTGCCGCGCGGAGGCGGACCGCACGGACGACCTGTCGCGCGTGGTGGGGCTGACACCGCTGGCCAAGCGCGAGCTGAACGCGCGCGGCATCCGCTCCGTCCGCGAGCTGCGCAAGGCGGAGTTCAAGCGCGGCGTCTACGAAGGCTGCCACGCGCTGGAGTCCGCCGAGGGGACGCTCAAGAAGCGCGTGCAGGCGCTGGACTACGGCAAGATCAAGGAAGGCGAAAAGCAGAGCTTTCGCATGGGCGTGGGCGAGTCCATCCGCGTCCTGCTGTCGGCGGAGGGCGATCCCGTGAGCGGGACGGTGTTCGCGCTGGGGCTCAAGGTGGAGCGCAGCAGCGGGCGCGGCGTCAGCGAAGTCTTTCTGGCGAAGGACGGGTCGGAGGATGCGGAGCGGGAGATGCTCACCCGCTTCCTTCTCCGCGCGGGAGACGCCGTGTACGCGGCGGAAGAGGCGTCGCGCGCGGCGGGCGAGGGGCGGCGGGGGGAGAAGGCGGCGCACGTCTTTGTCTGGGATCGCGGCGAGGCGGAGCTGCTGCGCGAGTGCCTGCAGCGCCACCTGGGCGACCCCGGTACGCAGCCGGGGATCGCGGGCGTGTCGCGCCTGCTCTTTCCCGCCGGCGACGCGGGCGGCTCGCCGCCGGGGACCGTCGTGCTCGACGTGGTCAGCGAGCTGTTCGCGCTGCCGGTGCCGTACGCGTGGGACCTGGCGTCCGTATCCGCCGAGCTGCGGCCCTCCGAGGGCGCCGCGGTGCACGCGCCGCGCGCCGACTACGGCTGGCCGCTCAGCAGCCAGGTGGCGTACGAGCGCATCCACAACGTGTGGCGCGACCGCCCGTACCGCGCGAACGGCGAGGAGCAGGCGCCGTTCGAGGTGGAGCGCGAGATCGAGCGGACGGTGCGCAGCAAGCTGCAGGCGATGGATTCCGTCATCCGCGCCATTCGCGAGGCCGCGTCGAAGCGGCGCGACCCCGTGCTGCGCATGGAGGCGGCGTTCGCGGCCGCGGCGGACGGCAGCGGGGACGCCATCCCCCACGCCACGCTGGAAAAGCTGCGCCTCTTTACCCTGGCCGAGGCCGCGGAAGAGGCCGTCGCCATCCGCCAGCTGCACGCGCTCCCCACGCAGGACCGCGCCCGCCGCTTCGAGTGCATCAGCGGGCTCAACAAGGTGGAGACGCTGCCGAACGGGCACGTCGTCTTCGAGTTCGACGAGGCGTGCCGCGAGGCCAAGTTCCGCCCCGGCGACTTTGCCCTGGTGCTGACCAACGACGACGCGCGTACGCTGGGCGAGACGGACGGCAAGGCGTGGCTGCGCCGCAAGCTGATGGTGGAGCTGATCGAGTACGACGTGGCCGTCCACCCGCCGCGGGTGACGCTGGCGTCGGACTACAAATGGGAGACGCTGGAGAAGGGAAAGCTGCACGGCCGTCCGCTGCTGGACCTGGACCGCGTCTGCGTGCTGGACCGCGCTTCGGTGGATTACACCACCCGCCGCGTGGTCGCCACCCTTCGCGCGCTGGCCGGTGGCGCGGGCGAGTCCGACTTCGTGCTGGGGATGCTGGGCGGCGCCGTCCCCGACGGCTGGCTGCGCCCGCTGGATGCCGACGCGGCGTGGGCGGATACCGTCGCGCCGGCGGGGGATCGTCTCGGCCGGCCGATCCTGAACGCGGAGCAGGCGGAGGCGTGGCGCGCCGCGTTCGGCCGCACCGTCTCCGTGGTCTGGGGGCCGCCGGGGACGGGAAAGACGTACCTGCTGGCGTGGCAGCTCATCGGCCTGGCCGCGGCGGCGCGGCGCGAGGGGCGGCCGCTGCGCATCCTGGTGAGCGCCGCCACGCACCGCGCCATCGTCAACGTGCTGTCGCGCATCGACCGCGAGCTGGCGGCGGCCGGCATCCCGTCGCCGCTGCGCGCCGTCAAGCTGGCGGGGCGGGGGAGCGAGGCGGACGCGGACCTGGCGGGGAGCGCCGTGGAGGTGATCCGCGACGAGGATCTCCCCTCCGTGCTCGCCGCGTCGGACGGGGACGGGCTGCCGGTGGTCGTCGGCAGCACCGTCTGGTCGCTGTGGAAGCAGATGCGGGCGATGAACGGCGCGGCCGCCGAGGACGAGGAGGAGGTCGGCCCCGATCTGCCGATCCGCCCCCTGTTCGACGTGATCGTGATCGACGAGGCGTCGCAGATGAAGGTGCCGGACGCCCTGGTCGCGCTCTCCTCCATTCGCCGCGGCGGCCGCGTGATCCTGGCGGGTGACGACCGGCAGCTGCCGCCCATCCTGCACGGCCGCTACCCGCGCGAGGACACGCTCTTCGGCAGCGCCTTCGCGCACTTCGCGGAGCGCTTCGGGCGGTTCCAGCTGCGCGAGAGCCGGCGGATGAACCGCGCGCTGGTGCGCTGGCCGCGCCGCCTGTTCTATCCCGGCCTGGTGTCGATGGACCCGCGCCGCCGGCTGGCCCTGGCGCCGGATTCCGTCGATCTGTCCGATCCGCTGGACGCGCTGCTGTGGGATGCGTTCCTGGCGCCGGACGACGCGGTGGTCTTCTGCACGTACGAGGGCGTGCGCGCGACGGCGCGGAACGCGGTGGAGGCGTCGCTGGTGGGGCGGATCGCGCGGCTGGCGCGGGCGGGGATGCTCGATCCGGAGACGGGGGAGCGCTACACGCCCGAGGCGTTCCGCGCGCAGGCGCTGGCCGTCATCTCGCCGCACCGCGCGCAGAACAGCGCCATCCTGGGCGAGCTGGTGGCGGGCGGCTGGCCGCGCGAGGAACTGCCCGTGGTCGACACCGTGGAGCGGATGCAGGGGAACGAGCGCGAGCTGATCCTGGTCTCCTACGCCGTGGCGGACCGCGAGTACGCCGAGCGCGAGGCGGAATTCCTGCTGAACCCCAACCGGTTCAACGTGTCCATCACCCGCCCGCGCGGCAAGCTGATCGTCTTCATGAGCGAAGACATCCTGCGCACCGTCCCCCAGGACGAAGAGGTGATGACGGAGTCCACCGCCATCAAGGGCTACCCCTCCCACTTCGCCTCCCCGCCGCGCGAGATCGACTACCCCGCGCCCGGCGGCAAGACGGTGCGGCTGCGCGTGCGGACACGGCAGGTGTGATCGCAGCGGTAAACGTTCACTGCTGCGACGGGTGATCTGGCTTTATCGGGCGCAGGTAAACTGGTATTCACGTGAAGATGTGTTACCAGACATGTCCTTGAGCACCACCCTGCCCCGGTATGTGCCAATGACCGAACAGGCGGCCGTGTACGGGATGGAACCTTCGTAGACGCCTAGACGATCATAGAAGGACCAGGTGTTGACTCTCCTCCAGGAGAATCCGGAGCGTACCTCGAAGGCGATGTTGACCACGTCGCCATCAGGATCGATGTACCTTACCTGATCCGTGAACGTTCGTCCCGCGCGTTGGACGGTCCCGTTCACCCTGATCGCGACAATGTCAGGTGCGGCACTTTTGCGGTACGAGATCCCATGCTTGTTGTAAACGCCTTGCAGCGCATTGACCACGCCTCCAAAAAACTCCACGGTCAGGGCCGCGAAAAGCTCCGCAATGTCGGATTTTGTCTTTTTGTTGATCTGACGCTGCAGCTGCTGGCGCGTGATGACTCCACCGATCATGCTGTTGTAAATGTCGTTTCGCAGCGCGGTTACCTTGACGGCAGGCCTCAGGAATCTGCCCAGTCCCTTGGTAAAAAGGCTCTCCACGCCCGATTGTACGCAGGATACCACCACCTCCTGCTTGAACGGATTCCCGCTGCGTTGCGCTTCTCGATAAACGGGCAGCGCGCAGCCGTAGATAAACTGAATCGCGGACAGGCCAAGCAGGATGACGCCGGCGAGCGGCGGGATCACGATCGAGGAAAGGCTGTCTGACGTGACCGTCCGCCCGTCCACGACGATCGACGTCTGGTCGATGAATGTGGTTCCCGGCAGTCGGTACAACTCCACCAGCAGGGGTGGACCGCCGGGATTGTGCACCCGGAGAACGGTGCGAGTCTCGTCGATGCTGACGATTTCGAGGGCTTCCGGCGCGATCGGCTGCGGGAGGTAAGTCTCCTGGCTCAGATCGGGCGCGGGCGCGCTGTCCGTGATTGCATCACGTGCGCAGCCGGTGGGGAGAAGGAGCGCCAGGACGATCAGCGCCGCCGGCAGGGGGGATGACGAGGATCGCATAAATCCTCCCGTTCTGGGGACAGGTGCTCGGCCCCGGCGCCTCTGAGGCAGGCTGCACTGCCGGAGCACTCCTGTCACTGTGAACGATGCTCGCGGGGAGTTGAAAGATCAAGGGCTTTGACGATGCGCGATCGGGAGATGAACGGCCTGTCCAGTCGCGCAGAGATCAATGATCGTGCGGGAGCAGCGCGCTACGCCTTCGGATCCATTCCCGGGGATCCCCACACCCGCTGGACTTTTTCTTCGGTGCGCGACAGTGTTCCCTCGTTCCCATCCGTCCGCTTTCCCACTTCGGAGGCACGCCATGAAGAAGCTGCGCCTGGACGCCGACGCCTTGGTGGTGCAGACGTTCGACACCGTCGCGAAGTCGGGGCAGGGGAAGGGCACCGTCCGCGGCCACGACGTAAGCAACCAGTTCACCTTCTGCTTCACGCAGCAGGGAACCACGTGCGAGCCCGCCTACACCTGCCCCGAGTGCGCCTTCAGCCTGGATCCGTGCCCGGAAACGGAAATCTGTCCGTAGCACGCCGTCTTCAGATGGCTGCCAGGGCGTGAACTGGGGATCGGCGCGCTCCGCCGATCCCCAGTCGTGTGCCGCTGGACTTTCATGTCGTTTTGCGACAGTGTTCCAGAAGTCGGTTCCTGATCCGTTCCCACTCCGGAGGCACGCCCATGAAGAAGCTGCGCCTGGACGCCGAGACCCTGGTGGTACAGACGTTCGAGACCGCCGCGAAGCCGGGCACGCCGAAGGGTACCATCCGCGGCCACCACCACAACAGCAACCACTCCCTCTGCTTTACGCAGCAGGGATTCACGTGCGATCCGGGCTACACCTGCCCCGAGTGCGCCTGGAGCCTGGATCCGTGCCCGGAGACGGAGAGAACCTGTCCGTAGCACGTCGTCTCGCAGATCGCTGCCAGAGCGTGAGCTCGGGATCGGCGCAATCCGCCGATCCCGAGTCGTGCGTGGTGCACTGATGATCGTGCGTCGTTTCTGCTTCCTGAACGCGCGCGCGGACGCCGAGCGCGAGGCAGAATTCCTGCTGAACCCCAACTGGTTCAACGTGTCCATCACCGCCCGCGCGGCAAACTCAACGTCTTCATGAGCGAAG
>DASQBH010000166.1:0-5941 GCA_035635315.1 Longimicrobium sp. | reverse complement strand
GACGACTCCACCATCGCCTGCATGGTGGGCCGCGACGCCGCGAGCACGATGGAGCCGGACGGCACCCCGGACTCGATCAGCCGCGCGATGAGCGTCAGGTCGACGGCGGGAAGGTCCAGCGACAGCAGCAGCGCGTCGGGCGTGGTCGCGCGCAGCATCTCCAGCCCTTCGCCCAGCGACGCCGCCGCGCGCACGCTGGCCCGCGCCCCGGCCGCCTCCACAGCGGCGGCGCGCGTCTCGGGCACGGGGTCCACGACCAGCAGGGTCGGCTGCGGCACAGTTTTCTGTCGAGGGGCTAGGGTGGTGGCGGTGCAAAATGGAGTATTCTGCAAAATGGTGCAACGAAGACGACCCCCGCCTGCACGCGTCACATTCATCTCGAGCGCTCCGGAGAATCTGGCGGCGAAGAGCGGACGCCCCCCTCCCCGGCCCTCCCCCGCAAACTGCGCGGGGGAGGGAGGTGCAACGCACCTTCGGAAACGCGATCGAATTCTCCCCCTCTCCTCGCGCAGTTTGCGAGGGGAGGGGGCGGGGGGTGGGGGACCGCGGGCGCAGTTGGATGCCGCGTCGTAGCGCCATCGAAGTTCTCCCCTCTCCGTGAGGAACGAACGGGGAGGGGCCGGGGGAGGGGCACCCCGCGGACGCAGTTCGACGCCCGTCGTCGATGCGCTACACCATCACACCATCACACCATCACACCATCACACCATCACACCATCACACCATCGCACCATCACAACAAACGCCGATCCCCCTCCTCCGCCGGAGCGAAGAAGGGGGACCGGAGCGCGTGGGTGCGAAGCACGTACTTCACCAACAGCCGAATGACTCAACCACGGTAGGACTCCCCTGCGGATCTAGAGGACACCAGGAGGATGGTGCGCGGGCAGTGACCCTGCCGGACCCGCCCGCGCTCCCGTGCTCCGCACCCATGCACTCCGTGTTCAGTACGCCCGTGCCGCACGGGCCGCCGCATACGCATCGGCGTAGCCCGCGCCGGCTTCCCACTCCGCGTACCCGGCCAGCGGCCGCGCCGTGGCCCGCAGCACCGCCAGCGTCTGGTCGGGGGTGATGCTGCCGCCCGACGCCTGCTCCATCAGCGCCGCCACCCCCGCGATGTGCGGGCTGGCCATCGACGTTCCCGACGCGCAGGTGTAGTTCTGCAGGTTCTGGATGCCGATGTTGCACAGCCGCGCGTCGGACGGGGCGTCCAGCCCGGTCATGGCCGAGACGTACGATCGCGTGGAGACGATGCGCACCCCCGGCGCCGTGATGTCGGGGTGCCACAGGGCGTCGCCCGGAACGCCGCGCGACGAGAAGTCCGCCAGCACCCGGCCGCGCCCGTCGTTGCACTGCGTCTGCGAGTTGGACGGATCCACCAGCACGTTGATCTTGCACGACGCCGCCACGCTGATCACGTCGGGGTTCACGCTGCGCCGGTTGAGCGTGTTCTCCGCCGGCCCCTCGTTCCCCGCCGCGAACACCACCGTGATCCCCGCGTCGTGCAGCGCCGACATGGCCTCGTTCACCGGGTCCGCCGGGTCGAACTCGCCGTTGCTTCCCCACGAGCAGTTCACCACCTGCACGTTGTAGCGGGCCGCGTTCTCGATCAGCCAGTCCGTGGCCTGCAGCACCATCACGTTCACGATGCTGGTCCCCTCACCCACCGACAGCCCCACCAGGTGCGCCCCCGGAGCCACGCCGCGGTAGGCGCCGTTCGCGCTGGCGCCCGTGCCGGCCACGATGCCCGCCACGTGGGTGCCGTGGCCGCTGGTGTTGTCGGTGTTGGGCAGGTTGGCCACGAACAGCTCGCCCCCCAGCCGGGGCATGCCGTCGTCCTCGGTGAGGTCCGCGAAGTTGGCCACGAACTTCACGTTCGCCACCGTCTTGCCCGGATGCGGCACGTCGGGGTTCAGCCCGTTGATGCCGCTGTCCATGATGGCCACGCCGACCCCCGCCCCCGTGTACCCCGCGGCGTACGCCACGTCGGCGCGGATGGACTGCACGCTCTCCTTGAGCAGCAGCTGCTCCGTCCCGTTGTCGTACACCCCCTCCACCCCCGGCAGGGCGGCGACGGAAGCCACCTGCGAAGGCAGCACCGTGGCGACCACCATGGACAGGTGCCTGAAGCGCATCACCTGCGCGCCCAGCCCCTGCAGCGTGGACGAGAGCGTGGCCGACGAGGTGCGCGCCGGGTCGAAGTTGACGATCACCACCACCGGCTCGACCGACGCGGTGCTCAGCGCCAGGACCAGCTCGGGGTCCACCTTTGCCGAGACGCCGGAGAGCGCGAGCGAGCGGCCCGGCGCGGCCGCGTTGTCGAAGTCCTGGCAGGCGGCCAGCCCGGCCAGCAGCGTGGGGATCAGGAAAAGGCGCTTCATCTTCGGATGCGGCGATGGTTTTCGGAGACCTGGGGCCGGCCGCGGCGCGCGGCCGGCCCCCTCGTCGTGTTTTCCGTGAGCCCGGCGCTACCGGCGGACGTACCGCGCGGCGGCGTACGCGTCCAGGAAGCCGGCGCCCACCTCCCACTCGGCGTAGCCCGGGAGGGGCTTCGCGGTGCGGACGATCGCGCTGTAGGCCTGCGCCGGGGTCAGCCGGCCGCGGGAGGACTCTTCCATCAGGGCGATGGTGCCCGCCACGTGCGGCGCGGCCATCGAGGTGCCGCCGGCGCAGGTGTAGTACTGCACGTGCTGAATGGCCACGTTGCAGTCCAGCGCGTCGCTGGGCAGGTCCAGTCCCGTCATTCCCAGGCCCAGCACGGCGCGCGTGGAGACGATGTTCACGCCCGGGGCGGTGATGTCGGGGTGCACCAGCGGGTCGCCGTTGATGCCGCGCGACGAGAAGTCGGCCAGGATGCTGGTGCGGCCGTCCGCGCACTGCGCCGCCGAGTTGGTGGGGTCGGGGTTGATGCCCATCTTGCAGCCCGCGGCCACCGAGATCACCCACGGCGCGGCGCTGTACGGGTTCAGCGTGTTCTCGCCCGGGCCGCTGTTGCCGGCGGCGAACACCACCGCGACGCCCGCGTCGTACAGCTTCTTCGTGGCCACGTTGATGGGGTGCGCCGGATCGTACGCGCCCTCGCTGCCCCAGGAGTTGTTCACCACCTGGATGTTGAACTGCTCGCGGATGTCCAGGATGTAGTCCAGCCCCGCCTGCGCCCACAGCACGAACAGGGCGTCGCCCACGCCGAGGCCGATGAGGCTGGCGTCGGGCGCCACGCCCTTGTAGTAGCCGTTGGTGCTGCTGCTGCCGTTGCCCGCCGCGATGCCGGCCACGTGCGTGCCGTGCCCCATGCTGGTCTCGCTGGTGGGCACGTTGGCCACGAACAGCGCGCCGCCGGGCGCGGGAAGCGTGGGATCCAGCGTCACGATGTCGCCCATGTCCACCGCGATCTTCACGTTGTGCACGGTCTTGGTCCCGTACTCGAGGCCCGAGTTGTACAGGCCGTCCACGCCCGAGTCCAGGATGGCGATGCCCACGCCCTTGCCGGTGTAGCCCGCGTTCCAGGCGTCCGTGGCGCGGATGGCCCGCGTGCTCTCGGCCAGGTAGTACTCCAGCTGCTTGTTGCTGTAGACGCCCACCACCCCCGGCTGCGTGGTGATGCTGGTGATCTGCAGCGGCGTGGCGATGGCGAAGACCACCGGCAGGTTCTTGAACTTCATGATGCCGGCACCCAGGCTGGTGAGCGCCGTGGCGATGTTCTGGCTGTTCGTCACCGTCTCGTCATAGGTCACCAGCACCTGCAGCTGGTCGGTCGGCGCCGCCAGGTTCAGCAGCGTGGTGAGCGTGGGATCGATCTTCACCACCGGGGGGATGAGCCCCAGCAGGTTCGACGGGGTGGCCTCGGGCGCGGCGGCGGTCGGCCCCGCCTGGTCCTGGCAGGCGGCCAGGGTGAGTACGCAAGCGGCCAGTGCAATCAAGCGCTTCATGGTTCCGTCCTCCGGTTGCTACAGATGCAGAGTGAGTGTGTGGGTCGAGTCGGCCCCGTAAAAGGCAATCAGGGGTCCATCCTCGAACGGACGTCCGGACCACCCGTGCCGCGGACGAAAAACCGCGGATTTTCCGCTCCGGCGCCCAACGCGAAAGCGGCCGATCCGGTGGGATCGGCCGCTTCTTCTAACCGGTTGTGGATGATGTGGTTGGATGGATGACAGGCGAACGGATCCGGAATCGGCCCAGTTATCGATGGTAGATGCGGATTCAGCAGGTTGTGATTGCGGCCGAGAAACGCGCGTGGTGCAGCAAAGGAGGGAAATCAGGTGTGTGCTTCACCATTATTGTGCAGACGTTCTCCACGTTTTGGTGAACACCCTCACCATTTTAGGGAAACATGAGGTGACAATCGGATCGGTTTCGTCGGATACGAGGTCAGCCGTCGTCTTCGTCTCCGCGATCGTCGCTGAAGAGGGTGCGCAGGGAGCGCTCGCGGTGGTCCAGAAAGTCCTTCGTGACGCGGTACGCCTCGGTCTCCTCGTAGTCCACCTCCTCGATCCCCTCTTCGCCGAAGCGGTAGATGCGCGCGCCGGGGTACGCCAGCAGGATCGGCGAGTGGGTGGCGATCACCAGCTGCGAGCCGCCGCGCACCAGGCGGTGCATCACGGAGAGCAGCGCCAGCTGGCGCAGGGGTGAGAGGGCCGTCTCGGGCTCGTCCATCAGGTAGATGCCGCCGCCGTGCAGCCGGTGGTTCAGCAGCGCCAGCATGGCCTCGCCGTGCGACTGCGCGTGCAGGCTGCGGCCGCCGCCGTAGCGCACGTTCATCGGCCGGTACCCCGTCATCACCACCCCAGAGCGCCGCTTTACCTCGCGGGCGATGGACTCCATCTCCTCGTCCTGCCGGTCGATCTCCGTGGCCAGGTTGAACAGCCCCTCGGTGCGGACAAAGAAGCCGTCCCCCGCCATTCCATCCCCCGGCACCAGCTCCACGTGCTCGCTCAGCCCCGAGTGCGCCTGGTCCACCGTCTTAAAGCGCAGGTCGTCGGACCCGCCCTCGGGGTTGAAGCCCAGCCGGACGGCGATCGCCTCCAGCAGCGTGCTCTTGCCCGTCCCGTTCTCGCCGGCAAAGAAGGTGACGCCCTCCTCCACCAGCCCCAGTTCGTGCAGCCCGCGCACCGCCGGCAGCGAGAACGGATACCGGCTGAACGACGGCACCCGCTCCCGCCGCAGCCGCAGCGCGCGAACAAAGGGAATCTCTTTGCGGAACATCGATCCGGATCCGGCTCCCCGGTGGACGGACGGTGGATACCGGAAGGATACGTCGCCGCGCCGCGGGCGGGGAGTGGCGGGCACTACGCGGGACACGGAGCCCCCGCCATCCATCCCCGGCCGGCGTCCTGGGAGGGTGTTGCCAAACCTCGCGGATGAACTGTCATCCTGAGGGAGGCGCCGCACCGCAACCTGTTCTCACGACATGGTCTGGCGCCGACCGAAGGACCTTGCCGGCAGGACCGTGGGGCCGGGTTTCTGCGCGGCCCCTTGCCCCTCGTGCGCGGAGAGAAGGTCCTTCGGTCGCGCGCAAGCAATTGTGATGCTTGTCGTTGCGCGCGAGCGCTCCCTCAGGATGACATTGCTGGGTGCATGGGCCGAGAGGTTCAGCGACGCCCTCTCAGGCAGACGCGACCGGTGCCGGTTTGCGCCGCGGATGCGGTCGATTCCAGTCTGCCGGCAGCCGGGAATCGAGATCCTTGATGCGCCCCGGATTTGCGCCTACCCTGCATCCGGACGTGCTTTCACCGCCGGCGGGCGCCGCGTCCGACCGTTCCGCAACCCCCATCCTCGTTCACGACCGGCGCGGAGGGAACCATGCACATTCGTGGAATCGGCGATTTCGTCACACTGCTCGCGCAGGCAGACGCGGGAACGTTCATCCCGCTTCTCAGGGACCTTGCCGCGCTGCTCGGCGTGGCGGGAGTGATCCTGCTCCTGCTGGGCCTGGGAGTGCGGT
>DASQBH010000165.1:0-2606 GCA_035635315.1 Longimicrobium sp. | reverse complement strand
TCACCGTGGTCCCCGGGCGCACGCCCGAGGAGACCCGCACGGCCTCCTCGGTCACGCGCTGGGTGCCGCGCACCACCACCGTGTCGACCACGAAACCCTGGGGCGGGGCCTGCTCGGCGGGGGCGGGGTTCTGGGCGTGCGCGGCGGGGGCCAGTGCGCACAGGGCGAAAGTGAGGAGGGCCGCCGTGGCGGCCCGTCCCCGGTTGAAGTGAGACACGCTGGGTATTTACACGGTCTGGGTTTTCGAAGGCACCCGGAAGGCGAGCGCCTGCTTGTCCTCGGCGACCGATACCTCGATCTCGTCGCCCGGGCTGAACTCCGACGTAAGGATCTTCTCCGACAGCGGGTCTTCCAGGTACCGCTGGATCGCCCGCCGCAGGGGCCGCGCGCCGAACTTCTCGTCGTAGCCGTGCTCCACCATGAACTCAATGGCGTCGTCGGTCAGCTTCAGCGTCAGCTCCTCTTCCTTCAGGCGGTCCTCCACGTCCCTGAGCAGGTTGTGGATGATCGACCCGATCTGCTCCCGGGTAAGCGGGTGGAAGACGATGGTGTCGTCCAGCCGGTTGATGAACTCCGGGTTGAACGCCCGCTCGATCTCTTCCTTGACCTTCTGCTCCATCCGGTCGAACTGCGACATCTGGCTGGGCGAATGGAAGCCCAGCCCCGGGCCCTTGCCGATGTCCCGCGCGCCCAGGTTGGAGGTCATGATGACCACCGTGTTCTTGAAGTCGATCACCCGGCCGTAGTTGTCCGTCAGGTGACCCTCGTCCAGCACCTGCAGCAGCAGGTTGAACACGTCCGGGTGCGCCTTCTCGATCTCGTCCAGCAGCACCACCGAGTAGGGCTTGCGCCGCACCGCCTTGGTGAGCGTGCCGGAATCTTCGTAGCCGACGTACCCCGGAGGCGCGCCGATGAGCCGTGACACGGAGAACTTCTCCATGTACTCCGACATGTCCACGCGGATCAGCGCGTTGCGGTCGGCGAACAGGAACTCGGCCAGCGCGCGCGCCAGCTCCGTCTTGCCCACGCCCGTGGGGCCGGCGAAGACGAAGGAGCCGATGGGGCGCTTGGGGTCCTTGAGTCCCGCGCGGCTGCGGCGGATGGCGCGGCTGATCGCCTGGATGGCGCGGTCCTGCCCCACCACCCGGTTGTGCAGCTCCTCCTCCATGTTCACCAGGCGCGCCGTCTCCGCCTGCTTCAGGCGCGTGACCGGAATGCCGGTCCAGCGGCTGACGATGAAGGCCACGTCCTCTTCGCTCAGCGCGGGACGGTTGGTCTTGCGCTCCTCTTCCCAGCTCTTCTCGCGCTCCTGGATGCGGCGCTGCAGCTCGCGCTCGTGGTCGCGCAGCTCGGCGGCCCGCTCGAAGTCCTGGTCGCGGATCGCCTCGTCCTTCTTGCCGGCGATGGCGTCCAGCTGCTTCTTCAGGTCCTCCACCTCCGGCGGCGGCACCTGCGTCTGCAGGCGCGCCCGGGCGCCGGCCTCGTCGATCACGTCGATGGCCTTGTCCGGCAGGAACCGGTCGGTGATGTAGCGCTCCGACAGCTTGACCGCCGCCTCGATCACCTCGTCGGTGATGCGGATGCGGTGGTGGTCCTCGTAGTGGCTGCGCAGCCCGCGGACGATCTCGATGGCCTCGTCGATCGAGGGCGGCTCCACGTTCACCGTCTGGAAGCGGCGCTCCAGGGCGCCGTCCTTCTCGATGTACTTGCGGTACTCGTTCAGCGTCGACGCGCCCACGCACTGCAGCTCGCCGCGGGCCAGCGCCGGCTTGAGCATGTTGCTGGCGTCGATGGCGCCTTCCGCCGCGCCCGCGCCCACCAGCGTGTGCAGCTCGTCGATGAACAGGATGATGTTCTTGTTCTGGCTGATCTCGTTCATCACCGCCTTGAGCCGCTCCTCGAACTGGCCGCGGTACTTGGTGCCGGCGATGACGGCCGCCATGTCGAGGCTGAGCACCCGGTAGTCGCGCAGGCTGTCGGGGCACTTGCCCTCGGCGATCAGCTGGGCCAGCCCCTCCACGATCGCCGTCTTGCCCACGCCGGGCTCGCCGATGAGCACCGGGTTGTTCTTCTTGCGGCGCGACAGGATCTCCATCACCCGCTCGATCTCTTCCGCACGGCCGATGGTGGGGTCCAGGTCGCCCTGGCGCGCCAGCTCTGTCAGGTCGCGGCAGAAGTGGTCCAGCGCCGGCGTCTTGCTCTTCTTCTCGCCCTTCTGCGCGCCGCCGGTGGCGGAGGCCGTCGGGGTGCTGGCGGTGGGCGTGGCGGACGGCTCGCTGCCCAGCAGCTTGAGCGTCTCGCGGCGCGCGTCCTCCAGCGTCACCCCCAGCTGGCCCAGCACCTCGGCCGCGATCCCCTTCTCTTCGCGAAGGAGGCCCAGGAGGAGGTGCTCGGTGCCTACGTAGGAGTGGTTGAGCTCGCGGGCCTCGGCCATGGCGAACTCCAGGACCTTCTTGGCGCGCGAGGTATACGGCAGCTCGCCCAGGGCGATGGTCGCCTTGCCGCGCCGCACGGACTCTTCGACCTTTTCCTGCACCTGGTCGAGGTCCACGTTGAGGTTGTTCAGGACGGCGGCCGCCACCCCCTCGCCCTCGCGGATGAGGCCC
>DASQBH010000164.1:0-3900 GCA_035635315.1 Longimicrobium sp. | reverse complement strand
CACCGCGTCCAGGAACACCGACGCGCTGGGAAGCACGCTGCCGGTGACGAAGATGTACTCCTGAAAGGCGCGGCGCTCCACGGGCGCCATGGCCAGCTCCGCCTGCCGCACGCGCAGCTGGCTTCCGCCCGCGCGCACCATCGTGGCCCCGGCCCCGGCCAGCACGGCCGCGCCCACCACCACGGCGGCGATCCGGCCGCGCGTCCAGCGGCGCCGCGGGACCTTGCGGTCCATCCCCGAGCCGTTCAGCACCGGGGCAGGGCCCAGCGGCATGCGCACCGTCGCCGGGCGCTCGCTCGGCGGCACGCGCGGGGGCGACGCGGGGCCGCCCATGGGCCCGCTCACGAGTCCACCCCACGCAGGGGGCACCGCCCGCGCCTACTCATGGCGCAGGCTCTCCACGGGGCGCACCCGCGCCGCCCGCACGCCCTGCGACGCCGCGCTCGCGAACGCCAGCGCCATCACCACGCCCCCCGCCAGCACGAACACCCACCAGGCCATCTCCACCCGGTAGGTAAAGCCCGACAGCCAGCGCCGCCCCAGCCAGGCCGCCACGGGCACGGCCACCACCAGCGAGACCAGCACCAGCCGCACGTAGTCGCGCGACAGGAGCATCACCAGGCTGGCGGTGGAGGCGCCCAGCACCTTGCGCACGCCGATCTCGCGGGTGCGCTGCTCGGAGGTGAACGCCGCCAGCCCCAGGATCCCCAGGCAGGCGATGAGCACCGCCACCACCGTCAGCGCGTTCACGGCCGCCATTACCCGCCAGTCGGCCTCGTACAGCGCCTCGATGTCCTGCGAGAGCATCCGGTGCTCGAAGGGGCGCGCGGGGGCAAAGTCGCGCCAGCGGGCCTCCAGCGCCTGGATCACCTGCGCCTCGCGCCCGGGCTGCACGCTCACCGCGATCACGCCGGGGGGGCCGGCCAGGGGGCGGATCACGGTGGGGCGCAGGGGCTTGCGCAGCGACTCCAGGTGCAGGTTGCCCACGGTGCCCACCACCGACGGGTTGGTGATGTCGGCGGGGATCTCCACCTGCCGTCCCAGGGGGGCGGCCCACCCCAGCTGGCGCGCGCCCTCGTCGTTCAGCAGCACCACCCCCTGGTTGGCCGTGGCCGCGAAGGCGGCGCCGGAGGTCACCCGGATCCCCAGCGTGCGCACGAAGTCGGCGTCGGCGTCCAGGAGCCACGCCGTCTCCCGGTCCTCGCCGGGGGTGCCCGCCGCGCTGAAGTACACCTCGCGCACGGCGCGCCCGGGGAGCGACGCCGCCCCCGAGGCGGAAAGCACGCCCGGCGTCTTGAGCACCTCGCCCTTGAAGCCCTGCCAGCGCTCGCCCAGCGCCGCCGTGCCCTCCACCACCACCACCCGGCGGGGGTCGAAGCCCAGGTCGGCGCGCGCCACGAACTGCGCCTGCCGCTGCACCAGGGCGGCCGTGGTCATGAGCACCGCGGCCACGGCGAACTGGAACACCACCAGCCCCTCGCGCAGGCGGCGCCCGCCCCGCGCGCCGGGACCCGCCCGCCGCACCATGTGCATGGGCGGCATTCCCGACAGCATGAAGGCGGGATACGCCCCCGCCAGCAGCGCCACCACGGCGGGAAGGAGGGGGAGGATGAAGACCAGCGGGGGCGAGGCCAGGGCGGCCGGCGACAGCTCCTTGCCCAGCAGCCCGTTGAAGGCGGGAAGGAGCGCCGCCGCCAGGAGCAGCCCCAGCACGGTGGCCGCCACGCTGGCCAGGGCGGCCTCCACCAGGAACTGGGTGCGGATCTGCGCGGGCCCGGCCCCGAAGGTCTTGCGCATCCCCACCTCCAGCGAGCGCCGCGAGGCGCGCGCCGTGGCCAGGTTCACGTAGTTCACGCAGGCGATCAGCAGCACCAGCACCGCCAGCGTGGCCAGCAGCCGCAGCAGGCGCAGGCTGCCGTTGGGGTGCAGCTCGTATTCCAGGTCGGAGTGCAGGTGAATGCCGGGCACCGGCTGCAGAAAGAAGCGCAGCCGCCCGCCGCCCTGCACGAACTGGTCGAAGGTGGTGCCCATCGCCTGGCCCAGCTGCGGCCCGATCACCCCCGACACCAGGGGGGCAAAGGCGTCCTCCACGTCCGCCGGCCGGGCACCCTCGCGCACCTTGACGTAGGTGTAGACGTTGTTCGCCAGCCAGCCGTCGATCCACGGGCCGCCGGGAAGGCTGGAGAGCGAGGCCAGGTAGTCGTAGCGCGCGTGCGACCCCCGCGCGGGCTTCGCCAGCACGGCGGTGACGGTGAACGGCGCGCCGTCCACGTCCAGCGTCTGCCCCACCGCCGGGGCCGGGCCAAAGTGCCGCGTGGCGGCGGCGGCGCTCAGCACCACGCTGCCGGGACGGGCCAGCGCCGTGGCCGCGTTGCCGCTGCGCAGGGGGAACGCCAGCAGGTCCATGCAGCCGGGGTCGCCGTAGACGAAGCCCTTTTCGGCCACCAGGCCGGGGCCGCTCCCCACCGCGGCCTCGGTGCGGTACATCCGGCAGGTGCGCTCCACCGCGGGCACGCGGTCGGCCAGCGCCGCGGCCATGGGCCCGGGGGTCATGGGCGCGCGGATCTCGCGGTCGCCGAAGCGCGCGTCGGCCGCCACGCGGTTCCAGCGCGCCGAGCCGGGGTTGAAGCGGTCGTAGCGCGACTCGTCGGCCACGTACAGCGCGATCAGCAGGAACACCGCGATCCCGGCGGTGAGGCCGGCGACGTTGAGCAGGGCGTAGGCCCACTCGCGCCGCATGCTGCGGGCGGCCGTCGTGAGGTAGTTTCGCCACATGGCCCGGCTCCGGGTTCTCAGTGAGACAGGGCGGCCACGGGCTCCGCCACGGCGGACTCCGTTCCGCCGGCATCCGCGGCGCCGTCTTCCAGGACGATCTCCTGGTCGAAGCGGCCGCCGTACTCGTCGTCGCCGTGCAGCACCACCAGCACGCCGCGTCCGCGGGTGCCCTCGGCGATGGCGTCCATCACCACCGCCTTGCTGGCGGTGTCCACGTGCGACAGGGGCTCGTCGAAGACGTAGAAGTCCGCGTCCTTCATCAGCGCCATGGCCGTCTGCAGCTTGCGCTTCTCCCCCTCGGACAGGGTGGCGGGGTCCTGGTCCAGGCGCTCCTGCAGGCCAAAGCTGCGCGCCAGGGCGCCGAAGCGCTCCCGCTGCGGGCCGGTCAGCCGGTCCCATCCCACGTTGTCGCGCACCGTGCCGGGGATGAACCCGAACGGCAGCAGCACGGCGCTCACCCGGCCCATGGCGGGAAGGCGCGACTCGCCCCCGTCCGGCTCCAGGAACCCCGCCGCCACGTGCGTGAGGGTGGACTTGCCGCTCCCGTTGGGCCCGCGCAGCAGCACCCGCTCGCCGGGGCGCACCCGCAGCGACACGTCGCGCAGCACGGGGCGGCCGCCCAGCTCCAGGCTCACGTCCCGCAGGTCCACCTCGGCGTGGTCGGCCGGGGCCGGGCGCGCGGCGGCCAGCGCCTCGAACTCGTCGATCCGCCCCAGCTGCCCGTCCAGGCGCGCCAGCGCGGGGACCAGCGCCGTGAGGGTGCGGAACGACTGCACCACCCGCCAGTACGCGCCCATGAACGCGAACAGCCCGCCCACGCTCATGCGCCCGGACAGCACCTCGTAGCCGGCCACCAGCATCACCGCCATCTCGGCGTAGGAGAGCAGGATCCCGTTCACGGTGCCGTACGCGCTGGCGAAGCGCACCTCGCGGTAGCGGGCCGAGAGGAACACCTCCATCCGCTGCGTCACCCGCCCGCGCACGGCGCCGTGCAGCCCGAACAGGTTCACGTTCTTGTAGCTGTCCACGGCGCGGCCCAGGTCCTCGCGCAGGCGCGCCTCGCCCTCGGTGCCGGTAAGGGCGTGCTCGCGGATGCGCCCCCCGAACCGGTCGGCCAGGAACAGC
>DASQBH010000163.1:0-2443 GCA_035635315.1 Longimicrobium sp. | reverse complement strand
CCTCATATGACGTACGCAGCCAACGGAGTTTTCTCCGTTGGCTGCGATGGCTCGATGCGACGCGATTCTGGGGAGGTGTGAGGAGGATGGGGCGAGCTGTCGGTACGCGGAACCTCGATATCGACGAACCCGCCGTGACGCAATGGACCCACCACGCACCACCCCTCCCCCGAAGTTGGGGGAGGGGTCGCCGGCCGTCGCGAGGAACGAGCGAAAAGGCCCGGCGGGGGAGAGGGCCCCGCGGGAACGCGCCAGCGCTTGCCCGCAAAACCGTGGGGCTGGCTCCACGGATGGAAGCCAGCCCCACGGCACACCGAACGAGATCCTTCGATCGCGCGCAAGCAGTTGCGCGACCTCAACGGATGAACCGGTAGCCCGGGAGGTAGTCGTAGTAATCCCCCTCGCGCCGGCCCTGCGTCTGCTCCGTGGCGCTGCCGTGAACGGTCAGCACGGGACGGCTATAGATCTTCTTCATGGTCGTTTCCCGGTCAGTGCCCCTGAGGGCGGTGAGCGGCACGGGCCTCAGTGCAGGGTGGCCCGGGCCCGCGGGAGCGCACGGCCGCGTCAGTACTCGATGACGGGGCTGCGGAACCCGCTGAAGTCGCGGCCCTGCCCAAAGAGCCGCCCCTGCGTCTTTTCCACCGCGCCACCGAACATGGCCAGCGTGGGAGGGCTGTAGATCTTCTTCATCTCCGTTTCCCTTTCATCGCGCAGGCGGCGTTACGCCGCGTGGGAGGCGGCCGCACCGGACGGCCACCGGCCAGACTTCACCCGCAGCCACGTTTCCAGCGCCAGCGCCGCGTCCAGCCCGCCGCGGTCCACGCTTCCCCCGCCCTTTACCCGCTCGAACGCGGCGAGAAGGCCGTCGGGGTCCACCCACCCCAGCTGCGCCAGCAGCGGATCGCGCAGCATCTCGCGCAGCCGCGGCTCCTCGTGGCTCAGCGACCACACCATCCGCGCGTCCGGCCCTCCTTTGCCGCCGCGGACGCGCACCTCTTCCGGCAGGATCCCCCGCATGGCCTCGCGCAGCACCCACTTGGTGGTCCCGGGACGGAGGATGAGCTCCATCGGCAGGCCCAGCGCCATCTCCACCAGCGGACGGTGCAGGAAGGGGTAGCGCATCTCCACCCCGTCCTCGTACGCCCCGCGGGACAGGTGCCCGGCGCGAAAGCGGAACGATTCCGCCATGAGCGCCGCGTAGTGGCCGCCCTCCCGCGCCGGCTGCGCGCGGTTCTGCCGCACCCGGAGCGCCGCCCCCGTGCGCCGGGCGAACGCGGGCGCCAGCCACGCGGGTGCGGCGACCGATTCGTCCGCCAGGCGCAGGCGGACGGGGGTGGGAAGGAAGGGGAGCACCAGGTGGTGGGCGGCGATCCGCCAGAACGAGGCGCGGTACGCCACCGCAAAGCGCGCCGTCTCGCGCAGGGCGGTCCCCACCCGCCCCGCGGCCGCCAGGTCGGTGATGAAGGCCAGGTCGCCCGTCAGGTAGTCGTCGCCCGCGGCGCCGCACAGGATCACCCGTCCGCCGGCGCGGCGAACGATGCCGCAGAGCGCCCGGTTGCGCGCCCAGTAGGGGTAGTGGGCGCTGGGATGGTCCTCCAGCGGCGGCGGCAGGCCGTCGTCCTGCCACAGCCAGGGATCGTGCACCTTCTCGTTGCGCAGCCCCCAGCGCGCGGCGACGGGGTCCGAGTAGCGCGTCTCGTCCGCGTCCCCCATCCGGTCCACCACCGTCACCGTGCCGCCCAGCGCCGGCAGCTCGCCCCGCTGGTGCATCGCCGCCGCCGCGCAGACGATGGAGGAGGAGTCCAGCCCGCCGGAAAGCTGCGACCAGGTGCTGCCCTCCCCGTCCACCCGCGACCGCACGGCATCAAAGAACAGCTCGCCGAAGCGCGCCACCGCCTCGCGCTCGTCGTGCCGCGCGCCGGGGCGAGGCATGTGCGGCCCGGGCGACCAGTAGCGGCGCTCGCGCATCACGCCGTCGCGCAGCGTGAGCCAGCTCCCCGCGGGGACGTAGCCGCACCCGGCGAACGGGGTGCTGCCGTCGGACGCGTAGCCGCCCGCCAGGTAGCTGGAGACCCACGCCTCGTCGTACGCGTCGTCCGGGCTGATGGCGAACGCGCGCGAGCCGACCACCGTTCCCTCCGCGCGGCGGGCGTGAAAGAGAGCGCGCACCCCAAAGGCGTCGCGCACGGCCAGCATCTCCCGCGTGCGCTCGTCCCAGATCACGAAGCCGAAGTCGCCCACCAGCTCGGGGATGATCGCCGCCCCACGCACGGCGTACGCGCCCAGCACAAGCGCCAGGTCCGGCACCGAATCCGACACCTCCATCACCTCCCTGGCCCGGCGCGCCACCTCCGCCCGGTTGTCCAGCCGCACGTCGCCGATCCCCAGCAGGGGCCCGTGGCGCGCCGTCAGCGGGCGCAGGGCGCCGGGGCCGTCCGTCACC
>DASQBH010000162.1:0-3855 GCA_035635315.1 Longimicrobium sp. | reverse complement strand
GATCACGGCGCCCGAGGACATCCGCACCGTCTGCGCGTCCGTGGGCAAGCCGGTGAACGTGGTGATGGGGCTGAAGGGCGGCACGCTCTCGGTGGACGAGCTGGCGGAGCTGGGCGTCAAGCGGATCAGCCTGGGCTCGGCGTTGAGCCGCGCGGCACTGGGCGCGTTCATGCGCGCCGCGCGCGAGATCCGCGAGCACGGCACCTTTCAGTTTGCAGACGACGCCATCCCCTACGCGCAGGTGAACGCGCTGATGTCGGGTGGGGACGCGTAGAAGATGGGGCACACACGCCCCACTTACGCCCAACCGCGCGCGGCCGCGCCACGGCGGATCCTGCCCCGGAAACGGCGTAAGATCTTCAATCCGTTGAGGTAAGGTGAAGAGATTGCCCCAGGCCGGGGCGTGACGTAGCTTTTTTTTGGCCAAAAGCTGTTCTGCGCGGGCTCCCCGCCCGGAAGTTCCTCTCGTCTTCCCCACCTCATCACATCTCCATGGAGAGCATGATGCGAAACATGTTCGTCGTTGTCGCTGCCTTTGTCGCCGTTGCGCTGGCGGGGTGCGAGCCGTCGCGCGTGACCCGGCCCGAGAACGGGACGCTGTCCGTGCAGGTGAGCCTTACCAGCGCCACCATCGCGTCCCTCACCCTGGAGGTGACCGGGCCGGGGATCACCGAGCCGCTGATGGCCAACCTGGCGCTGTCGGGAACCAGCGCCACCGCCACGCTCGAAATCCCGGCGGGCGCGGACCGCCGCTTCGTGGTGCGGGGGTACGACGCCGCGGGAATCCTGATCTACCAGGGTGAGAAGACGGCGTCCATCCAGTCGGGACAGGCGCTCGCCCTGGCCATCACGCTCACGGCGCTCACCAACTCCACGACGGTCACCGTGACGGTGGGCGCCGTGACGGTCACGCTCACCCCGGGCGCGACCACGCTCCCCGTGGGCGGGACCAGCAACTGGTCCGCGAGCGCCAGCGACAACGGGACCGCCGTGCCCAATCCGCAGATCGTCTGGGCGTCCAGCATTCCCAGCATCGCCTCGGTGAGCGCCACCGGCACCGTTACCGCGCACGCGCCCGGAACGGCCCGCATCGTGGCCACCTTCCGCGGCGTGGCGGCCGCGGCCGAACTCACGGTGCAGGAGTAGCGCGCATGCGAAAGAACCTTGCGCGCGCCCTGGCCGGCGCGCTGCTGCTGCTGGCCGGTTGCGTGGACTCGCCCGTGGAGACGACGGAGGTCCCCGCCGGGCACGCCCGCCTGGCGCTGAACGCCGCGGTGACCGCCACGTCGGCCTCCCTGGTGGTCGAGGTGACCGGGCCGGGCATCGACGTGCCGCTGGTCTTCAACCTTCCCGTGGTGGACGGCGTGGCCAGCGGCAGCGTGGACGTGCCCGTGGGCTCCAGCCGCGTTTTCACCGGCCACGTGTACGACGCCGGCGGAACGGAGACACACCGCGGCCAGGTGACCACGGCCGTGCGTCCGGGGACCAACGCGGCCATCGCCATGCGGCTTGAGCCGCTCACCGGCCAGCAGCCCATCGACGTCGTCATCTCCAGCTACACGATCACGATCGATGCGCTGGCCGCGCCGCCGATCGTGGGGCGCTCGGTGCAGATGAACGCGGTGGTGAAGGATGCCGACGGCAACGTGGTCCCCGACGCGCAGGTCATGTGGGGCGTAACGGCCCCCACCCTGGCGCGGATCGGGCCCAAGGGGCTGCTGGAGATCACGGCGGCGGGGCCCGTGACGGTGGTAGCGCTCTACGGCGGCGTGGCCGCCACCCTGGCGACGGAAGGGCTTTCCGTGGCGGCGTTCGCGGAGAACCGGCTGCGCGAGTCGTTCCGGCGCTGGTGGAACACCGAGACGCAGCTGGGCTCGCCGGGGTTCATGCTGAGCGTGCAGTCGTTCCAGCACAGCACCTGGGCCGCCAACTGGGGGATGTACTTCTACTCGGAGTACCCGCGCACGGCCATCGTCAACGATCCGGCGCACCAGTACTACCCCTTCTGGACCAGCGGCTGGACCGGCAGCTACGACGGTATCGCCGCGCTGCGCGAGGGATACGAGGCGGCGGGATCGTGGCCCGACCAGCGGGCCGAGGCGTTCGCCAGGTTCATGCTGGGCCTGCACCTGGGGAACGTGGCCCTGCTCTATGACCAGGGCCTGGTCGTGAACGAGACGCAGGACCCGGCCACGGCGCAGCTTCGCCCCTACAATGAAGTGATGGCGGCCGCGCTCGCGAGCCTGGAGCAGGCGACCGTGCTCGCGGCGCCGGGCAGCTTCACCATCCCGGCCGAGTGGACGTCGGTGCCGATGAGCGCCGACCAGCTGCGCTGGCTGGCGTACTCGTACAAGGCACGGTTCCGGGCGAACGTGGCCCGCACCCCGGCCGAGCGGGCGGCGGTGAACTGGACCCAGGTTGGCGACGATGCCTTCTTCGGCACCAGCGGCGACTTCAACATGCAGATCGACTGGGGCGACTGGACCCACTACACGGGATTCTACATGACCGTGGAGTCCGCCGGCTGGTCGCAGCTGCAGTACCAGTACCTGGGCATGGCCGACCAGTCCGGACGGTACCAGGCCTGGCTCAACCGGCCCATCGCGGACCGGCACCCCGTGCTGGGCTCCGACCCGTTCATCATCGTCACGCCCGACAACCGCTTTCCGCAGGGCGCCACGCTGGCGGATCAGCGGTTCAACCCGGGGCGGTACTACTTTGCCCCCAGCACCGCCGTCTGGAGCCAGCCCACCCGCGGCACCCACCGGTGGTCGTACTACGCGGACCAGCGCTTCCGCGCCTGGCGCAGCAACAACGGCCCGTTCACCTGGTTCCCCAGCGAGGAGAGGGAGCTGCTGCGGGCCGAGGCCTACTACCGGACCGGCAACCTGGCGGCGGCGGCAGCGCGAATCAACAGCAGCCGCGTGGCGGCCGGGCTGAACGCAACCAACGCCGCCGGGTTGAACACCAGCTGCGTCCCCAAGCTGCCCAACGGCAACTGCGGCGACCTGTGGGAGATGCTGAAGTGGGAGTACCGCCTGGAGACGCAGTTCCAGGGGATGTTCGGCGCTCCCTGGTACTTCCTGGGACGCGGCTGGGGCGACCACTACAAGGGTACGCAGCTGCAGTTCCCCGTTCCCTGCGGCGTGCTGCAGGCGCGCGGGATGGCGTGCTACACCTTCGGCGGCGTCGGCGGCAACAGCGCCTCCACGGGCAGCGGCTACGCCTGGCCCTTCGAGTGATGGCCTGAGCGCCGGATGACGTAAGACTCCGCCCCGCCACGCGCTTCAGCGTGGCGGGGCGGAGTTTTTTTGATGTTTGACGACCGCTGTCATTCTGAGGGAGGCGCCGCGCGAATCCGTCTTCCACGCTCCAGGCCATGGCGCCGACCGAAGAATCTTTATCGGGACCGGGCGGCTTCTCGCGCCCAAACCCAGCGTAGCCGACAGCACTGTGCGCCCGGCATAAAGATTCTTCGGTCGGCGCACAGGCGTTCGTGCATCTGCAAGGGACCAGGGGTGCGCCTTCCTCAGAATGACACCGGATGGCGGGATGTCACGTCCGTGACTTTTTCCGATTACGTATGATCATGATCCGGAGCGCAGGGGCTCGGTAGTCGGTCGTGCGGCACGAGAAAACTCTGTTGACTCTGCTAACTCTGTGTGATACCGAATCCGAAAATAGAGTGCGTGACTTCCTGAGGGAGGCGCCGCGGTAAACTCGGCCCTTTCCGGGAGCCCGGCGCGCCGACCGAAGGACCTCGCCAGAAGAAACGACGGGGCTGGTTCGGTGCTCTGATCCGGCCCCTGCGTGGCGGAAAGAAGGTCCTTCGGTCGCGCGCAGAACGCAATGCGA
>DASQBH010000161.1:0-7467 GCA_035635315.1 Longimicrobium sp. | reverse complement strand
GTGGAGGACGCCGCCCAGCTGCTGGCCGCCAACCCCCAGATCCCCGCGGACCCGCAGGTGGTGCGCGCCCTGGCCGACCTGTGGGTGGACTACACCCTGCTGGCCACCGCCGCCGCCGAGGACAGCACCCTGTCCGTGCTGGACATGGAGAAGTTCGTGGAGGAGCAGCGCGAAGAGACCACGGTCATGCGCTACCTGGAGGCCAACGTTCGCGTGGACACCTCGTGGACGGACGCCGAGCTGGACCAGAAGTGGGCCAACGAGGGGCCGGGGCTGGAGATCCGCGCGCGCCACATCCTGCTCACCACGGGCGGCATGGGGCAGCCGGGGGCCGCCGAGCCCACGCCGCAGCAGCGCCAGCAGAAGCGCCAGCAGGCCGAGGCCATTCAGCGGCGCGCCGCGGCGGGTGAGGACTTTGCCGCGCTGGCCCGCGAGTTCACCGAGGAGCCGGGCGGCAAGGAGCGCGGCGGCGACCTGGGCTGGTTTGGCCGCGGCCGCATGGTGGCCCAGTTCGAAGAGGCCGCCCTCAAGATGCAGCCGGGCCAGGTGAGCCCCGTGGTGGAGACGCCGTTCGGCTACCACGTGATCAAGGTGGAGGAGCGCCGCCAGCAGCCCATGGGCGAGAACCGCGAGGCGTTCCGCCAGCAGCTGCAGGGCACGGCGCGCCAGACGGCGGTGGGCGCGTACGTGGACTCGCTCAAGAAGGTGGCGACGGTGCAGATGGAAGCCGGCGCGCCGGCGGCGCTCAAGGAGATGGCGGCGCAGGAGAACCTGTCGCTGCGCGGCCGCGCGGCCTCGCGCACCCTGGTGACCTACAAGGGCGGCGAGGTGACGGCGGGCGAGGTGGCCGAGCTGCTGCAGAGCGCCTCGGCGCAGGACCGCGAGAGCATGAAGAACGCGCCCGACGACCAGATCAAGCCCTTCCTGGAAGACCAGGCGCTGCGCGAGTTCCTGCTGCTGGAAGCCCGCAACAAGAACTTCCGGCTGAGCAACGCCACGGTGGATTCCATCCGCACCGACGCGCGCGCGGCCATCCAGTCGGTGCTGCAGATGGCGGGCTTTCAGGGCCGCCGCTTTCCCCGCGGCAAGCAGGGCGAGGGCGCCATCCAGGAGGCCGTGCGCACCCTGATGGAGCAGGCGGTGGCCGGGCAGCGCCCCATCCGCCCGCTGGGCAAGCTGGGCTACGCCCTGCGCAACGCCTACGGCGCGGACGTGAACACGGCGTCGTTCCAGAAGGTGGCGGACCGCATCAAGAGCATCCGCGCCTCGCAGCCGCAGCAGCCGCAGCAGGGCCAGGTGCCCGGAATGCCCCCCGGCGCCGTGCCGCAGGGTGGCGTTCCGCAGGGCGCGGACCCGCGGTCGCAGGGGCAGCCGCAGCCTGCCCCGCAGACCGCGCAGCCGGCGCCGCAGCCCCAGGCCGCCCCGGCGCCCTGACGACGACGGCCGGGCCGCGGAACCTGCGGCCCGGCAACAGGATATAACGCACGCGGCCGGGGGCGGCCTGTTCCGCTCCCGGCCCGCGCTTTCTCGCCGGCCCCCGCTCCGGGGCCGCCGGCAAATCCGGCAAATCAGCATCCAGAACGACAGAATGCGTATCGCTTTCGCCCTGCTGCTCACGCTCGCCGCCGCGCCCGCGCTGGCGCAGGCGCAGCCCCCCGCGCCCCAGCCCGGCGAGGAGCTGTGGGACGGCGTGGTGGCCGTGGTGGGCGACACCACGCTGCTGCGCTCCGACGTGCTGCTGGCCCTGGAGGCCATGCGGGCCGAGGGGCGCACCGTGCCCACCGACCCGGCGGCGTACGGCCAGCTGGTGCAGGAGCTGGTGACGGAGCGGGTGAACGACCTGCTGCTGATCGAGGGCGCCCGCGCCGCCGGCGAGGTGGTGAACGACACCGAGGTGGAGCTGGCGGTGGAGGACCAGATCCGCCAGGTGCGCGAGCGCTTTGGCTCCGAGGCGGCGTTCACCCAGGCGCTGGCCGAGGCGGGGCGCACGCCCGAAGGGTACCGGCAGGAGCTGTCGCGCCAGTTCGCCGACCAGACGCTGGTGCAGCGCTTTGTGCGCAAGCGGATGGCCGAGATGGCGCCGCCCGCCGTGAGCGACGCGGAGATCGCCGCCTTCTTCGAGGCCAACCGCGCCCGCTTCGGCACGCGGCCGGCGTCGGTCTCGTTCCAGCAGGTGCTGGTTCGCCCGCTTCCCAGCGACTCGGCCCGGGCGGCGGCGCTGCGCACGGCCACGCAGGTGCTCACGGAGCTGGGCCAGGGCGCGGAGTTCGAGGTGCTGGCCCGGCGCTACGGCACCGACGGCACCCGCGAGCGCGGCGGCGACCTGGGCTGGTTTCGCCAGGGGCAGATGGTGCGCGAGTTCGACCAGGTGGTGTTCGCCATGCGGCCGGGGCAGACCAGCGGCATCGTGGAGACGGAGTTCGGCTTTCACGTGATCAAGCTGGAAAAGGTGCGCGGGCCGGAGCGGCAGGCGCGCCACATCCTCATCCGCCCCGAGATCACCCAGGCCAACATCGACGCGGCGCGGCAGCGGGCCGACTCGGTGGCGGCGGCGATCCGCGCGGGCGCGCAGACGCAGGAGCTGGCGGCGCGCTACAACACGCCCGACGCGCTGCGCTTTCAGCAGAACGTGCCGGTCGACCAGCTTACGCCGGCGTTCCAGACGGCGCTGGAGGGTGCGGTCTCGGGGACGGTGGCAGGGCCCATCACCGTGGAGGGCGGCCCCACCCCGGCGTTCGCCGTGGTGCGGGTGACGGGGCGGCAGGCCAGCGGCGAGTACACGGTGGACGACCAGCGCGACCGCATTCGCGAGATGATGCGCGAGCAGCGCCTGATGCAGCGCCTGATCGAGGAGCTGCGCCGCGACATGTACGTCGCCGTCAACCTGTGAGCGCACCGGCTCTCGAGCCGCTGCGGGTGGACGTTCTGCTGCACCGGCTCTGCCTTACGAAGAGCCGCAGCGAGGCCAAGGCGGCGTGCGAAGCGGGGGCGGTCACCCTCGACGGCAAGCGCGCCCGGCCCAGCGACTCCGTGGCGGCGGGAAAGCGGATCACCGTGAAGTACCCGTCGCGGCTGCTTGAGGTGGAGCTGCTGGAACTGCCGGGAAAGAGCGTGTCCAAGAAGGCCGCGCGCGACCTGTACCGCGTGCTCAAGGACGAAAAGATCCGCGACGAGCCGTTCTGATCGGCGGATCCGCAGATGCGTAACCAACGACCCTCCTTCGTGATCCGCGAAGGAGGGTCGTTCTGCGTCGGGAAACGTTCACTCTGACCACCTTGTCTCGAAAACCGCTCACTCTTGACAGGCGAGCGTTTCGGGTGCTAACGTTGCGATAGCAGCGAGAGACAGACCTTTCGACGGAGGGTGTCGCATGTCTGAAGCACCGCGTGAAGAGCCGGAATGGGTTCAGCGGATGAGGGCTGCAGGGTACAACATCCGGGTCGGTACGGGGGAAGGAACGCTCAACGAGATCCCGGATGTGATGTGCGATCCGCCCCTATCACGAGGCACCCGGATCAGATACAGAGTTCTCAACGCGTTCAGGAGTCTCTTCCGCCTCCAGCCTTCTTCCGGCCGCGCCACGCATGCCCCTCTTCCTTGATGCATGCGCGCTCGCGAAGCGCTACATACCGGAGGGTGAGAGCACGCGCAGGATGCAAAAGATCACGGGCCGCTTCGATCGCTGGGGCGGCTTCATCGTTTCCAGCCTGATCGAGCCGGAGGTGATCTCCGCGCTCGCCAAGTATGCCCGCGCGCAGACACCGCATGAGGCGCATTACTACCGCAGGCACCCTCGCGTCGTCGATTCGTTCAGACGTGACCTGAGCCTGCCCACGTTCACCATCATCCCCGTTACGGACGAGGAGATCGAGGCCGCGGCCGACCTGTTGCGTGCGCATCCGGAGTACAGGATCGGCGCGGCGGACGCGATTCACCTGGCCACGGCGCTGGCTCTGGCGGCGCAGGGAGAGTCCGGAACGCCGCTCGTCTTCGTGACCGCCGACAAGGGACTTGCCGCCGCAGCGCGACAACGCGGGCTCACCGTGTTCAATCCGCTCCACCAGGGCGCCGAGGAGTTGGAGACGATCGCCGGCACGGACAGCTAGGCCGGCATGATCTGGCGACGGCGGCGCTTCCCCTTGCTGGTGGGGGAGCGCCGTTTCCATGATCCCAATCCACGCGGACGGAGTTCGTCATGCTCCAGCCGCGGTTTGAACCGCCGTCGCGAAACCGGCTACCGCGCGGCATTGCCTGCCCCGCCGCGAATCTCCATCATCCTCCGCTCCGACATCGATTCCCCGAATCGCGACGAACGTGACCGATCGAATCACCCGTCCCCGCATCGCGATCACCCTGGGGGATCCGCGCGGCATCGGGCCGGAGGTGACGGCGGGGGCGCTGGCGGACGCGGAGGTCGCGGGCGCGGCGGAGTGGGTGCTCGTGGGGCCGGATGCGCTGCTGCGGGCGGGGACGGCGGACGTATCCGTGGGCGCGTGGGCCGCGGCGGACGGGGCCGCGGCGGCGGGGCGCATCGCGGGGGAGGCGATCCGCCGCGCGACGGAGATGGCGCTGGCGGGGGAGGTGGACGCCATCGTCACCGCGCCGATCGAGAAGAACGCCTTTCGCGCCGGCGGCTGGCACTACCCCGGGCACACGGAGATGCTGGGCGAGCTGGCCGGCGCGGCGGACGTGGTGATGATGATGGCGGCGGAGCGGACCGCCCTCGGCGGCGCGCTGCGCGTGGTTCTGGCGACGACGCACCTGGCGTTGCGCGACGTGCCGACGGCGCTGTCGGCCGACCTGCTCGTGCGCCAGGCCACGCTGACGCACGACGGACTGCGGCGGCTGTGGGGGATCCCGTCGCCCCGCATCGCCCTGTGCGCGGTGAACCCGCACGCCTCGGACGGGGGGCTGTTCGGGGACGAGGAGGCGCGTATCGTGGAGCCGGCGCTGCGGGCGCTGGCGGAGGCGGGGATCCAGGCGCGCGGGCCGATCCCGGCGGACACCGTCTTCACCCGCGCGGTGCGGGGGGAGTTCGACGCGGTGGTGGCGCCGTACCACGACGTGGGGATGGCGGCGTTCAAGACGGCGGCGTTCGGGGCGGGGGTGAACGTGACGCTGGGGCTCCCCTTTCCGCGCACTTCGCCGGACCACGGCACGGCGCTGGACATCGCCGGACAGGGGATCGCCGATCCATCGTCCATGAAGGAGGCCATGCTGCTGGCCGTCCGTCTGGCGGCACGTTTTGACAGGTTGGGCGCCGGGGACTAAATTCTTCCGAATTCCGGCTTTGCGCTCTCCCTTCCCGCGGAAGTTTCTCGCGTGATCAGGCTTACTTCGGTATACAAGGAGTATCCGCGCTCCGGCACGGCACTCCGGGACGTGACGCTGCACGTCAACAAGGGCGAGCTGGTGTTCCTGACCGGCCACTCCGGCGCGGGCAAGAGCACCATCCTGCGCCTGATCCAGATGGCCGACCTCCCCTCCGCGGGCGAGGTGCGTGTCTCGGGCTTCTCGTCCAAGCTCATGCGCCGCCGCGACATCCCGCAGCTGCGCCGCAAGCTGGGCGTGGTCTTCCAGGACTTTCGCCTCCTGCGCGACCGCACGGCGGAGGAGAACATCGCCTTCGCCCTGGAGGTCACGGGGACCAAGCGGAGCGCCATCACCCCGCGGGTGAACCGGCTGCTGACGCAGGTGGGGCTTTCGCACAAGGCACGCGCCTACCCGGACGAGCTGTCCGGCGGCGAGCGCCAGCGCGTGGCCGTTGCCCGGGCGCTGGCCAACGAGCCGCTGGTGCTGCTGGCGGACGAGCCTACCGGAAACCTGGACGAGTGGGCGGCCAAGGGGGTGTTCGAGCTGTTCCGCGAGATCAACTCCATGGGGATGACGGTGCTGATGGCCACGCACGACCTGGCGCTGGTGCGCGCACACCCCGAGTACCGGGTGGTGGAGCTGGCGCAGGGCGCGGTGGTCTACGATTCGGCGGCGGCGACCGCCGAGGCGGGGAGGGGCTGATGCCGTACGCCCTTCGCGAGGCGTTCGCCGCCTTTCGCCGCACGCCGCTGCTGGCCGCGCTCTCCGTGATCGCCATCGCCTTCGCGCTCTTCGTGATCGGCCTCTTTGGCCTGACCGCCTTCAACATCCGCCGCGCCATCGAAAAGGTGGAGGAGAAGGTGGAGATCGTCGCCTACCTGACGGACGAGGCGACGCCGGCGCAGGTGGAGCTGGCGCAGGCGGAGGTGCGGGCGCTGCCGCAGGTGGCGGCGCTGCGCTACGTGAACAAGACGGAGGCGCTGGCGACGGCGATGGCGGAGATGGAGGAGTTCAAGGAGGTGTTCAGCGACCTGGACACCAACCCGCTCCCCGCGTCGTTCGAGGTGAGCCTGAAGGCCGGCAGCCGCAGCCCCGCGGCGGTGGAGCGGGTGGCCAAGCGCATCCAGGCGTACCCGTTCGTTGAGGACGTGCGCTACGGGCGCGACTGGCTGAACACCATCTACACCATCCGCCGCATCGCCGCGGGGGTGGCGATGGTGATCGGCGGCGCGTTCGCGCTGGTGGCGGCCATCGTGATCGCCACGGCGGTGCGCATCACCGTGTTCGCGCGGCGCGAGGAGATCGGCATCATGCGCCTCGTGGGCGCCACGGACGGCTTTGTCCAGAGCCCGTTCCTGCTGGAGGGGCTGATGAGCGGCCTGCTGGGCGGACTTCTGGCCGCGGTGCTGACGTGGGGAACGTACCGGGTGCTGGGGAGCACCATGTTCCAGGTGGAGTGGCTCCCCAGCGAGTGGATTCTGCTGACGGTGCTGGCAGGGACGGGCTTTGGCCTCCTGTCCAGCCTGGTGGCGGTGCGCCGCCACCTGGAGCAGGTGTAGGCCGATGGACCGCCGCATCCGCCGCGCGGGGTGCGCCCTGCTGATCGCCGCCGCGGCGCTGCCGTGGGTGAGCGGCGCGCAGCAGACGCCCACGCTTACGGAAAGCCAGCGGCGGCTGCAGGAGATTCGCCGCGAGCGCACGCAGCTGCGCGGCGAGCTGTCGCGCATCCGCAGCCGCGTGGGCGACGTGTCGGCCGAGATCCGCAACATCCAGCGGCAGCAGCAGGTCTCCGCGTCGCTCCTGCGCGAGATCAACCTCCAGATGGAGGAGACGGCGCGAAAGATCGACGAGACCACGCTGGAGATGGCGCAGACGCAGGCGGAGCTTTCGCAAAAGCGGCAGATGCTGCACATGCGGCTGCGCGGCATCTACAAGCGCGGCCCGCTGCACTCGGCGCAGGTGCTGCTGTCGGCGCAGTCGTTCAGCGACCTGCTGAACCGCTACAAGTACCTGTACATCGTGGCGCGCCGCGACCGCACGCTGGTATCGGAGGTGGACGAGCTGGCGCGGGAGCTGGAGAACCGCGAGCGCGAGCTGCGCCGCAGCTTCAACGACATCCAGTACCTGCGCAGCGAGCGCGCGCAGGAGAACGCC
>DASQBH010000160.1:0-2773 GCA_035635315.1 Longimicrobium sp. | reverse complement strand
CCCCGCTGAACGCCATCGCCGGGTACGTGGGGCTGCTGGAGATGGGGATCCACGGCCCGGTGAACGAGGCGCAGCAGGAGGCGCTGCGCCGCGTGAACACCAACCAGCGGCACCTGCTCACCCTCATCAACGACATCCTTTCGCACGCGCGGCTGGAGGCGGGGCACATCGAGTTCGACCTGCAGCCGCTCTCCGCCGCGGAGCTGCTGCAGACGGTGGAGCCGCTGGTGGCCCCGCAGGCGCGTGCGCGCGGCATTGCCTACACGGCGCAGTGCTGTCCGCCGGAGCTGCGCCTGTGCGCGGACGAGGAGCGCACCCGCCAGGTGCTGCTGAACCTGGTGGGCAACGCCATCAAGTTCACCGAGCCGGGCGGCTGGGTCATCCTTTCCTGCGACGCGGACGGCGAGTGGGCGCGCATCCACGTGCGCGACAACGGCCGCGGCATTCCCGCCGACAAGCTGAAGGCCGTCTTCGACCCCTTTATGCAGGTGGGCCGCCGGCTCAACAAGCCCGAGGACGGCGTGGGGCTGGGCCTGGCCATCAGCCGCGACCTGGCCCGTGGCATGGGCGGGGACCTGACGGTGCAGAGCACGGCTGGCGAGGGGAGCACGTTTACGCTGGTGCTGCCGAGGGTGCAGGGGATGGGGGATGGGGGATGGGGGATGGGGAATAGGGAATAGGGAATAGGGAATAGCGGGAGGGTCGCCGCGGCTTCACCTGCGTACGGCGGAGCCTCACCCGGCTCGTTCCTCGCCTGCCCTCTCCCGCAAACTGCGCGGGAGAGGGGATAAACGACGCGAGCTTCGCGACGCTCCGGCAGGGGGCGGCGTCCGCCCCCTCCGCTCGCCAAGGCTCGCACCTCCCCCAAAAAACCCTGGGGGAGGTTGGGGTAGCCGAAGCGTTCGGGACGCTTCGACCCTGCTCGAGGCTGGTCGAAGCGCGTCACCTCTCCCCCAGGGGTTTTGGGGGAGAGGCCGGGAGAGGGGGCGCCTCGCGGGCGCCAGTTCAGACTCGGTCGCGACGCGCGAGCGACGGGTGCGACGCGCAGGTGCCCGGGACGCCGCACACGGTCAGGCCGCCGAGTCCGCGCAGGCGGACTGTGTGACGTCGGTGCCGCGAATTCATTCGCTCCGACGCGCCCTGCCGAAGCGCAACAATCCGCCCGCCGCCGCACTTGACCCCCGAACGACGTTCGGTGTATTCATCGACTCACATCATCCAGAAACAGTTTTGAGGATAGACGTGGCGCGGGGCAGCGACGTGCGCATCGCCATCATCGGCAGCGGGTTCGGGGGGTTGGGGACGGCCATCCGGCTCAAGCAGCGGGGGATGGACGACTTCGTGGTGCTGGAGCGCGCCGGCGACGTGGGCGGCACCTGGCGCGACAACACCTATCCCGGCTGCGCCTGCGACGTGCAGTCGCACCTGTACTCGTTCTCCTTTGCGCCCAACCCCGACTGGAGCCGCAGCTTCTCGCCCCAGCCGGAGATCCAGACCTATCTGCAGCGCTGCGCCCGGGAGTACGGCATCCTGCCCCACGTCCGCTTTCACCACGAGGTGACGGACGCACGGTGGGATGAGGATACGCAGCGCTGGCGCATCCAGACCTCGCGCGGGCCGCTGACGGCGCAGGTGGTGGTGATGGCGGCCGGCGCGCTGAGCGATCCCGTGATCCCCGACCTGCCGGGGCTGGACCGATTCGAGGGCCGCGCCTTTCACTCCGCGCGGTGGGACCACGCGTACGACCTGCGCGGCAGGCGCGTGGCGGTGATCGGGACGGGCGCGTCGGCCATCCAGTTCGTCCCCGAGATCCAGCCCCAGGTCGCGCAGCTGCACGTCTTTCAGCGCACGCCGCCGTGGATCCTGCCGCGCCACCAGCGCGACCTGTGGGAGGGGGAGCGCCGCTTCTTTCGCCGGGTGCCGGCGGCGCAGCGGGCGGCGCGGGGTGCCATCTACCTGGCGCGCGAGGCGTTCGTCCTGGCCTTTCGCCACCCGCGCGCGATGCGGGCGGCACAGGCCGTGGCCCTGCGCCACCTGCGCAAGAGCATCCCCGATCCCGCGCTGCGCCGGAAGCTCACCCCCGACTGGACGCTGGGGTGCAAGCGCGTCCTGCTTTCCAGCGACTACCTTCCCGCGCTGGCGCAGCCCAACGTGGAGGTGGTGACGGAGGGGATCGCGGAGGTGCGCGCCCGCTCCATCGTGACGGCGGACGGGGTGGAGCGCGAGGTGGACGCGATCATCTTCGGCACGGGGTTCCAGCCGACGGACCCGCCGCTGGCGCACCACACGCGCGGCCGCGACGGGCGCACGCTGGCGCAGGTGTGGGCCGGCAGCCCGCGCGCCCACGTGGGGACGACGATCGCGGGCTTTCCCAACCTGTTCATGCTGATGGGGCCCAACACGGGGCTGGGCCACACCTCGGTCGTCTACATGATCGAGGCGCAGATCGAGCACCTGCTGGGCGCGCTGGATCACATGCGCACCCACCGCATCGCCGCCATGGAGCCGCGCGCGGAGGCGCAGGAGGCGTTCGTGGCCGCGCTGGACCGGCGGATGACGGGCACGGTGTGGACGTCGGGCGGATGCCGCAGCTGGTACCTGGACGCCACCGGCCGCAACTCAACGCTGTGGCCGGACTTTACCTGGCGCTTCCGCCGCCGCGTCGCCCGCTTCGAGCCCGCGGAGTACGCGATGGAGCGGGGGCGGGCGGTGGAGGAGCCCGCGTTGCCGCCGCCACGGGCTGAAGCCCGCGGCTAGCAAGGCCATAAGCCCC
>DASQBH010000159.1:0-6423 GCA_035635315.1 Longimicrobium sp. | reverse complement strand
GGGCGCGGCGTCGTCCACCGGCTCCTGCGGCGATTCCATGGGCTCCGCGAGCGGCGGGGCGCCGGCGGCTTCGAAGGGCGAGTGCGGCGCGGGAACCTGCGCCTGCCGCAGCCCGCGCACCAGCGCCAGCGTGACCAGCGTCGATCCGATCGCCACCCATCCCACCGTGTTGTACCCCGTCAGCGGCCGCCCCTCGCCCCCGCCGATCAGCAGGCCGGCCACGAACGCGGCCGCGCCCGCCGCGCCCTGCTGGATGGACGAGTTCAGGCTCATGAAGCTCCCCCGCCGCCGCGGCTCCACCACGCCGGTGATGAGCGCGGTGACCGAGATCATCCGCCCCGACGCCATCACCATCATCGCCGTGGTCACCACCAGGATGACCGTCATCGACACGCGCGGCAGGTTGGTGACGGCGGCGATGGGGATTACGCCGAGCGTCGCGGCGAGCACAAAGACGCGCGCGTGGCCAAAGCGGTCCGCCAGCGGGCCCCAGAGGAACGGTCCGGTGACGATGGTCCCCACGCCGCCCACCAGGTAGATGAGGTCCAGCCGGGTCTCCGGCATCCCCACGTTCTCCACCAGGTACGCGCTCAGGAACGGCACCACGGTAAAGGCGGAGAACATGATGGCCGTCGTCAGCGCGAACGCGCGCACGTGCCGCGGCTCGCGCGCCACGGCCAGCAGCTCCGTGAAGGGCGACGGATCGTCCCTGCGGCGCCCCGTAAGGTGCCCGCGCATGGACGGCAGCGCCACGGCGCTGATGACGAAGACGACGCCCGTCACGCCGGCAAGGAAGAGGAACGGCGTTTCCCACGCGCCGCGCTCCGCCAGCGACAGGCCAAAGGGCAGCCCCAGCACGGAGGCCGCGCTGAACCCGCCCATCACCACGCCCATGGCCGTGCCGCGGCGCTCCGGGCGGATGTAGTCGCCCACGATGGCGAACACCACGCCGGCCAGCACGCCGCCAAAGGAGCCGGCCACCACGCGGGCGGCCATCAGCAGCCAGTAGTCGTCCACCAGCCCGCACAGCAGCGTTCCCACGCCAAAGCCGGCCAGCAGGAACAGCAGCATGCGCTTGCGGTCGTAGCGGTCCATGAACGCGGCCGCCAGCAGCCCCGACGCCGCGGCCGCGAAGGTGTACGCCGACACCAGCAGCCCGAACTGGCGCGCGGAGACGTGCAGCGAGCGCATGAGCATGGGCGCCAGCGGCATCATCAGCACGAAGTCCAGGATGTGGCAGAACTGCACCGCCGTCAGCACCAGCAGCAGCAGCCACTCGCGGCGGGTGAATACGTTCGATGTAAGGCGAAGACCCGCCATCCTGCTCCGTTTCTATCGTGCTTCGCCCGGGCATCCGCACGGGCGATTGAAAGCGCGGCAATCATGGTCCGTCGGTGGGCGCGGCACCCTGTCCGTCTGCGCGGGCCCCGTGACGGGCGATTGAAATCGCGGCTGGAAAATTACGAAATCCGCCTGCGCGGATTGTTGCCGAGGCGCTCCCTCAGGAAGTCACCGCGCGCAGGTCCAGGTCCGTGCGGTTGAAGCCCCGCGCAGTTTGCGGGGCTTTCCGCTGTTCCAGCCGCGGGTTTACCCGCCCGGGACGAGGCCGGCGGCAACACCGCACGATGCGGATCGCGCGTTTGATCGTGCCTTTGTGCAGGCCGCCCGCCGGGCGAATGAATTCGCGGCTGGGAAAACGTAATGTCCGCCTGCGCGGACCGTTCGTGCCGCATGCCGGCCCTGTGCACACCCTCAGCACCCGTGCAGTTGAAGCCCCGCGCAGTTTGCGGGGCTTTCCGCGGTTGTTGCGGCGGCTTCAGCCGCTCACGCGTGCGTGCGCGCCGATCGTCAGCGGGTCTCACCGCCCCACCCTTACGCCGCCGCCGTCGCCTCCTCGCCCACGGGCGAATCGCCACGATACACCGCAGGGGCCCATCCGCTCCGCGGAATGCGGCTGCGGATGGCGGGCTTCTGCGCCATGGCTGCCTTGCGGGGCACGCGCGCCGTGGCGAAGCGCTCCAGCGGGATTTCCAGCAGCTCGGCCGTGGTCTCCCACGCCCGCAGCGCCGCCTCGCCGTCGTGCGACGCCTTCGACGAGCGGGCGGGGGCGCCGCGCGGGTCCAGCCACGCGCCGCTCACCAGCTCCCGCGACGTCGCCGCCACGACGGACGAGCGGGCCGCCGTCTGCGCCGTGCGGCCGCGCTGCAGCCGGCGGAGCACCGGCCAGGCCAGCCGCACCGGCGCGGGCGCCATCGCCGGCGTCATCCCCTGCGCCATGGCCGTCCACGCGCTCCCCGGGTCCGCCGCGACCACGGTGATGCCGGTGCCGCGAAGGCGGCGGGCCAGCTCGTACGTCCACATCAGGTTCAGCAGCTTGGCGCGCCCGTATGCCTCCAGCCCGCGGTACCCATCCGCCGACTGCAGGTCGTCCCAGCGCATCCGCGCCCAGCGGTGCACGCCGCTCCCCACGTTCACGATGCGCGCCGGCACCGAGGCGCGCAGCCGCGGCAGCAGCAGGTGCGTCAGCAGCGCGGGGGACAGGTGCGTCAGGGCCAGCGTGGCCTCGAACCCGTCCACGGTCTCCGTCCGCTCGGCGAAGAGGCCGGCGGCGTTGTTGACCAGGATGTCCAGGCGGTCGTGCATCGCCCCGAAGCGCTCCGCCACCCAGCGCACCTGGTCCAGCGACGACAGGTCGGCCGTGATCAGCTCCACCCGCGCGTTGCCGCTCTGGCAGCGGATCGCCTCCACCGCCTCCTCGCCCCGCGCCCGGTCGCGTCCCACGACGACGACCGTGGCGCCCAGCTTGGCCAGCCCCAGAGCGGTCTCGCGGCCGATCCCCCCGGTGCCGCCCGTGACCAGGGCAACCTTGCCGTCCAGCGGCGCGGCGCTCACTGGGCCACCTCCGCCGCCAGCGCGCGAAGGGGGCGGACCGGCGCGGCGTCCGCCGGCTGAACGCGCGGCAGGCGGATGATGATGCCGAAGGCCTCGGCCTCGTCGAGTTCCTGGGCCCGGGCGGCGACGCGCGCGGCGGAGACGCGGCCGCGGGGCGCGGAGAGCAGAGCCAGCATGGTGATCCCTATCCCTTCCATCCCTCGGTCTGGTCCCGCCGGCCCCCACGGCCGGCGGGTGGTGCGTTACGCGGCGTTCGCCGTCTCGAGCGCCGGGTAGTCGGTGTAGCCGCGCGCGTCGCCGCCGTAGAAGGTGGCGCGGTCCGGCGTGTTGAGCGGTGCCCCGGCCCTGAGCCGCTCCGGCAGGTCGGGGTTGGCCAGGAACGGCGTTCCGAACGCCACCAGGTCCGCCTGCCGCCCCGCGATCGCCGTGTTCCCCGTCTCTCCGCCGTAGCCCCCGTTGGCGATGAAGGGGCCCCGGAAGATGGCCCGCATGACCGGCGAGACGCGCGGCTCGGCACCCGCTCTACTGAGTACGACGAACGAGCCGTCCGCGGATCGACGCTCCTGCTCGCCGATCGTCTCCGACACGTGCAGGTAGGCCAGGTTGAAGCGGTTGAGGGCGTGCGCGGCGTAGCCGAAGGTGGCCACCGGGTCCGTGTCGCTCATCCCGTTCACCACGCCCATGGGGCTCAGCCGCACGCCCACCCGCTCCCCACCCCACACGTCGACGACGGCGGCGGTGACCTCTTCCAGAAAGCGGACGCGGTTCTCCACGGAGCCGCCGTAGTGGTCGGTGCGGTGGTTGGCGCCGTCGCGCAGGAACTGGTCGATCAGGTAGCCGTTGGCGCCGTGCAGCTCCACGCCGTCGAAGCCGGCCAGGTACGCCCGCCGCGCGCCTTCCGCGAACTGCTCTACGACGCCGGCGATCTCGTCCGTCTCCAGCGCGCGCGGGGTGACGAACGGCTTCATCCCCTGCTCGGTGTACAGCTCGCCGGGAATGCCGATGGCCGAGGGCGCCACGGGAAGCGCCCCATCCGGCTGCATGGACGGGTGCGACACCCGCCCCACGTGCCACAGCTGCAGAAAGATGCGGCCGCCCCGGTCGTGCACGGCGTCCGTCACGCGGCGCCACCCGTCGACCTGCGCGTCGGTGTGGATGCCGGGGGTGCTGGGGTAGCCCACGCCCTGCGGTGAAACCTGCGACCCCTCGCTGACGATCAGGCCGGCGCCGGCGCGCTGGGCGTAGTATTCCGCCATCAGCTCGGTGGGCACGCCGCCCTCGCCGGCGCGGCTGCGCGTCATGGGCGCCATCACCACCCGGTTGCGCAGCTCGTACGGCCCCAGCCGGAAGGGGGTGAACAGGTTCGGCGTCTCGCTCATCTTCGTCATCCCTCGCACTCGTTTGTCTCGAATCTGCAACAGGTTAAGTTACAGATTTGGATACACTTCGCCCCCGCTGCCATGCTTTCGCCGGTCAGCGACCCATCGGTCAGCGACCCGCCGGTCAGCCGCCCGTCGTCCTTGCGGCCACCATCCCCCGCTGCGACCGTCCCGCAGTCGTCAGCCGCACCACCGGCGTCACCACCCGTCCCGGCCGCACCGTGATGCGCTGCTCGCGCACCGCGAACCCCTCCCGCGCCGCCCGCAGCGTGTAGACCCCGGGCGCCACCCCTTCGAACTGGAACCCGCCCGACGCGCCCGACGTGGTCGCCTTGCCGGCGGCGCCGTCTTCCCCCACCAGGGTGACCGTGGCCTGCGCCACCGGGTTCCCCACGCCGTCCGTCACCCGCCCCAGCACCCGCGCGTCCTGCGCGGCCAGCGTCCCCGCGCTTCCCAGCATCCCCGCCAGCACCATCGCCATCCCCAGCAGCCTGCGCACACCCTTTGTCCGTGTCATTTCCGCCTCCCGCGTCACACGGCCAGACGTCTGTCCGACTACATTTGTATCCGCACCGGTTGCAGATCGAGCCGTGGAAAAACGGCCCGGGAGCCGTCCCTCACGCGTGCTGCGCCCCTGCCCCGGCGAACTTCTCCGCCTTTTCCGACGCGCCCCCGCACCCGCCGTGCACCTGCTGCACCTGCCGAAACACGTCGGCGATGGTCACCTGGCCCAGCACGCCCTGCATGGCCTGGTGCGCCTCGCAGAACACGCCCTGCAGCACCTGGCGGATGTTGCTGCCGATGTCGCAGTGCCGGCACGGCTCGGAGTGAAGGGCGAAGAGCTCCTCCTTCTCCTCCACCGCGCGGTACACCTCCAGCAGGGTGATGTCTTCGGGCTCGCGCGCCAGCTGCGCGCCGCCGCCTACCCCCGGCTGCACGGAGACCAGCCCCGCGTTGCGCAGCGAGCCCATGATGCGCCGCACGACCACCGCGTTGGTGTTCACGCTGCCGGCCATACGCTCCGACGTGACGGGCTCATCGCGCCGCCAGGCCAGGTACGCCAGCACGTGCACCGCCACCGCCACTCTGCTGCTGATCGTCGACATCGGGACTCCGGTTCGGATAACTGTAACTAGTCTAGGTACGGAATCGCCCCGTGTCAACGGTCCCGTAAAACCGCCGTCCTGGATCGAGGCGCTTCCCCCGGGTTGCCTCCCGCAATCGAGGATTAGCTGACCCGCGTGCGCTCCCGTCTGCGACGGGGAGGCCCTCTCCCCCGACGGCCTTTTTGCTCGTTCCTCGCAACGGCCGTCGTACCCCTCCCCCAAACCGCGGGGGAGGGGTGGGGTGTGCCGCGGGTGCAGCGCACTTCGGAGGACTGTCGAGGCGAGATCGAATTCTCCCCTCTCCGTGCCCACGACATCACCGCACCGACGGCTCCCGCGGCGGGCAGGGTCAAGCCCCAGGCCAGCACCATCCGACCCGCCATGGTCCAGTGCACCGCTCCGGACCGCCGCCCGGCCCCGGCGCCGAAGATCGCGCCCGTGCAGGCCTGCGTGGTCGACAGCGGGATGCCGAGGTGGGTTGCGGTCAGGATGACCGCTGCGCTCGTCGTCTCGGCGGTGAAGCCCTGGGTCGTCTGGATGTCGCTGATCCGCCTGCCCAAGGTGCGGATGATCCGCCACCCACCCATGTAGGTACCCAGCCCGATGGCGACCCCGCGGCCAGGACGACCCAGGTCGGCGGGCCCGAACCGGGGGCGAGGACGCCCGCCGTGATGAGGGTCAACGTGAGCACGCCCATGGTCTTCTGCGCGTCGTTCGCCCCGTGGGCCAGCGCGACCGTCGACGCCGACACCACCTGGCCGAGCCGGAAGCCGCGTCGCGCCGTCCCGGCCTCGACCCGGGCCGTGATCGCGTACGCGAGGTGGGTGGCGGTGAGGGCGACGAGCCCGGCGAGCAGGGGAGAGATCACCGCCGGGACGACGACCTTGCTGACGACGCTGTGGACGTTGATCGCACCGACGCCACCGGCCGCCAGCGCGGCCCCGATGAGCCCCCCGAACAAGGCGTGCGACGAGCTGGACGGCAGGCCGACCAGCCAGGTCAGCAGGTTCCAGAGGATGGCGCCGATCAACCCGGCGAAGACCACC
>DASQBH010000158.1:0-2370 GCA_035635315.1 Longimicrobium sp. | reverse complement strand
GCCCGCTGAACGCCGCGGCGCTGCTGGGTCCGGCCGCTTCGGGGGATGAGGGCGACGCGCTGGAGGAGGCGTTCGAGCGCTGGTGGGAGGTGGCGGACGGGGACGATGCCGGCGCCTTCATCCTCCAGACGAAAGCCGGTCCGCAGCCGTACCCGATGGCGCTGGAGGGCGTCGAGTCCGTCCGCGCCGCGTCGCTGCTCGCCGCGATGGCGTCCATCGCCGCCGCGGCGCCCGTCGATACGGCGGAGGAGGAGAAGTCCGGCCCCGACCTGCTGGGCCCGGCGCGGCGCAAGGCGGCGGGGGCGGAAAAGCGGATCGAGCGGCTGCGCGAGGAGATGGCGGGCGTGGGCGAGGCGGACCGGCTGCGCGCGCAGGCGGACCTGCTGCTGGCGCACCTGGACTGGGCGGAGCCGGGGGACGCGTCCGTCGTTCTCCCCGACTTCGACGGGGGCGAGGTGGAGGTCGCACTCGACCCCAGGCTGAAGCCGCACGAGAACGCCGAGCGCCTGTACGACGAAGCCCGCCGCCGCGCCCGCGCCGAGGCCCGCCTTCCCGAGCTGCTGGCTGCCGCGGAGAAGGAGCTGGAGCGGTGGGGCGGCGCCGTCGAGGCGCTGGAGCGCGGGGAGACGCCGGCGTGGGTGGAAGGCGCCCTGCGCCGCGGCGAGGGAAAGGAGCGCAAGGCCGCGCCGCAGCCGGGCGAGCGGATGCCGTACCGCCTCTACCGCACCTCGGGAGGGCTGGAGGTGCGCGTCGGGCGGTCGTCCAAGGACAACGACCGGCTGACGTTCGGGCACGCGGCGCACGCGGACGTGTGGCTGCACGCGCGCTCGGTACCCGGCAGCCACGTGGTGCTGCGCTGGACGGAGGAGGGCGCACCGCCCGCACGGGATTTGGAGGAAGCCGCCGTTCTTGCCGCGCTGTACAGCAAGGCGCGCACGTCCGGCACCGTGGCCGTGGACTGGACGCGCCGCAAGTACGTCCGCAAGCCGCGCGGCGCTCCCCCGGGCCGCGTCTCCATCATGCACGCAAAGACCATCTTCGTCGCCCCCGATCCCGCCATCGAAGAGCGCCTGCGCGTGGACACAGGCTGACGAAAAGATAGGCCTCACACAGAGTCAACAGAGTCAACAGAGTTTTTCCGTGCCTCCCGCTACTCAAGTGCTGAAAGGCAGGGATACTTCCGCACGAAGGAGTGGAGGTTTACGTTGTGGACACGCAACCGCTCCTCTTCTGCCGTGAGGTTTGGGATCATGGGGGACGTGAATCAGATTACCGCTGCCATCGTGGACACCGCCTATCGCCTGCACAGCCGCGTGGGACCGGGGCTGACGGAGGCATTCTATGAGTCCGTCATGCTTCAAGCGCTGACGAAACGAGGACTGCGCGTCGAAAAGCAAAAAGCAATTCCGTTCGAATGGGAAGGAGTCAGGATCGAGGAAGCGTGCCGGCTGGACCTGCTTGTCGAGGGACGGGTGGTCGTGGAGCTCAAGTCGGTCGAGAAGCTCCACCCGGTGCACCACAAGCAGGTGCTCACGTACCTGCGCCTGCTCGACCTGCCGATCGGCCTGCTGATCAACTTCGGAGCAGGCAGTTTGAAAGATGGAATCCACCGCATACTCAATCACAGGACCCCGATCGCCACCGCTGTCGTGGAGCACGGACCATCAGATCTGGTGATTGCGCGACGGGCGTCAGCGGGGTCGCTGAGAGCAAACTCTGTTGACTCTGTTGACTCTGTGTGAGGCCAATCTTTTTTCCTGCCCGAACGAAAACGGCCGCGGATCCACTGGGGACCCGCGGCCGTTCGTCGTCATCCGCAGAAAAGCGGAGTTACGGAGTGCCCATGGGGTTGGGCGACTGCGCCTCGGGAGCCTCGGCGGGGGGGCGGTTACGCAGGCGCGGCTGCTGGCCAAAGTTGTACGAGAACGTAAGGTACGCCGCCCGCGCGCCAAAGCTCCGCTCGTTGAGCTGGTAGTACAACGGATCCGTCGTCTGCACGCTCATGCCCATGCGGTTGAGCGGGTCCACCACGCGCAGGCTGACGGAGCCCTTGTCGCCCATCACCTTCTGGCGCAGCGACAGCGTGCTCATCACAAAGCTCCCCATGCGCCCCTGCTCCACGTCCATGGGCGCGCGGTACATCAGGAACCCCTGCACGTCCAGCCGCGGCGTGAGCACCACGCTGCCGCTGATCCGCGCCGACCAGCCGATGCCGTCGCTGCTGAAGCTGTCGCCCACACTCCCCGCCGCCGTCACCTGGCGGAACGCGCTCACGCTGGCGAAGCCGCTCACCTTGCCCATGCGCAGCGAGCCGTTCACGTCGGCGCCGTACGAGTCGCTGGTCTGCAGGTTCGCGAAGCTGCTGATGGT
>DASQBH010000157.1:0-8074 GCA_035635315.1 Longimicrobium sp. | reverse complement strand
GGCTCGGCCCCATGCCGCGGAGCGCCCACGGGAAGACGAACTGGCGCTGCCGTGGCTGCGGCCGGGAATGGTCGGCGTCCTTCCACAAGCTCACCCAAGGTCGTGCGTGTCCGCGCTGCAGGCTCGACCGGCGGAACGCGGCAATGCGGACGCCGCCGGAGCGCTATCACGCGCTCGCGGCCGGGCGAGGATTCGAGTGGCTGGGCCCGCATCCACAGCTGTGTGCGCATCACACGCGCTGGCGGTGTCCCAAGGGGCACGAGTGGTCGGCAAGCTACGTGTGCGTAGCTGGCGGAGCCGGCTGTCACGAGTGCCAGGACCGCGTCAATGGGATGCCGGTCTCCGGGATCCAGCGGCGGCTGGCGGAGCTTCTTCAAGGAGAGCTCAACTACCGGGTCGGGCGGCGCTGCATCGACGTGGCGGTCGAGCGTGCCGGTGTGCGGATCGCGGCAGAGTACGACGCCTGGTACTTCCACGGCGGGCAGCAGGAGAAAGATGAGGAGCGGGACCGGGACCTGATCGCCCGCGGGTGGCGCGTGCTCCGGATCCGCTCGGCGTACACGCTCCCCTCCAGCGAAGACCTGGAGGGGGCCGTTGTCCGGCTGGTCGCGGGCGAGGAGCGGGTGGTGTTGACGCTTCCGGACTGGGGCGTCGGTCCGGCGCGGGGTGTGGCATGGGAGCCATCGCGTCCGCCGCGCCCGTACCGCCGGCGGCATGGAGGCACCCATGCCTGACACGGTGCTGCGGGATGCCGCGCTGGAGCAGATGGCCAGGGTGCTGGAGGGGACGGGCCGCTACCGGGTGGCCCGCCGATTCGAGCCGCGGCGGGTCTACGCGGAGCCGGACGGCACCCCCACGTACCGGGGGCTGTACGCCGACGCTGAGACCACCGGCCTGGACACGGAGCGGGATGCGATCATCCAGCTGGCGTTGCTGCCGTTCGAGTATGCACCTACCACCGGACGGATCTACGCGGTGGGTGAGCCCGTCGTGCACCTGGAGGATCCCGGCAGGCCGCTCTCACCAGAGATCACGGCGCTGACGGGGATCTCGGACGCGGATGTGGCGGGCAGGCGGATCGACGAGGAGGCAGTCGCCGCGCTCCTCGCCGGTGCGAGCCTGGTCGTGGCGCACAACGCGGGCTTTGACCGCCCGATCCTAGAGCGCCGGATGCCGGTCTTCCGTGAGCTGCCGTGGGCGTGCTCGCAGGTGGAGGTGCCCTGGGCGGAGCACGGGGTCGCGGCGGCCAAGCTGGAGTTTGTCCTGTTCAAGCACTGCGGGCTGTTCTTCGAGGGCCATCGGGCCGACGAGGACTGCCAGGCCGCGCTGCACGCGCTCGCGACGCCATTCGCGGATGGTGGGCTGCCCTTCGACCTGCTGCTGCGGTCCAGCCGGCGGCGCACGGTCCGGATCTGGGCGCTCGATGCGGCCTACGACGCCCGCCATGCCCTGAAGGCCCGCGGCTATCGGTGGAGCCCCGGAGAGAGCGGGCGCCCGAAGGCGTGGTACGTGGACCGCCGCGAGGAGGAGGTCGAGGACGAGTACGCCTGGCTCCGGACAACGGTGTACCCGGGTCGCCGCGGCGCGCCCTGGCGGATCCATTCGTTCGGGGCGGTGGATCGCTACTCGGTGAGGGTCTGAACGTGTTCGGCCACGGGGACAGGCGTGTCGAGCGCCTCACCGACGCCGCGATCGCGGAAGAGATGGCGGCGGGACGGTTTCCTGACGGTGACGCCCTGAAGGAGATCCGGATCCAGGTGGAGGTCGCCGCCCACCTCGCGGACTTGGCGGACAATGACCCGGAGAACGTGTACGTGGTCGGCTGCTCTCGCGAGCTCACCCCAAGCGGTGAGCACGGGCTCGGGGGATACCTGGTTCTGGGGCGCGTCTCGCGCACGATCGCGCGCCCCGACCAGCGGGTGGCGCTCATCGTGTGTGCCGGCGTGCTGCGGGAGGAGGCGCTGGTGCGTCTCCCCCACATCCGGGCCCACCTGATGGCGCTGCCGGCCGGGACGGTCCTGGCACCCGAGGACGACGGGTGTACGGCGGAAGCGGACCGGGTCGCGCGGTTCGACGCGGCCCGGCGGATCGTCGTGCAGGAAAACGAGGCGGCACGGGAGGGACCCTGATGTCTTCGGGAACGCCGCGAGCATTGCTGCTGAACGCGGACAACTATCTGGGCCAGTTCAGATATGCCCTGAGCGAGGACGACTTCTGGCAGCGGCAGCACCAGAAGAACGACTTCAAGTGCCGCCAGGACGAACTGCTGCATCCGGGCCGGCGCTACTTCCGGATCAGGGAGTGGGAAGCCGCGCAAAAGGAGTTCAAGGCCGCACATGGTTGCGGAACCTACCCCGGGGTCACGACGGACGCGCTGATCTGGAAGTACGGCCCGACCGTGAGCCATGAACCCGGGGTGGGGTGGTATTGCAGTCGATGGGCGTTCACCGACGGAGAGTGATCAACGGCAGGGCGCCAGGGGGACAGGTTGCCCCGCGCCTTACGACGAGGCAGCAGACTGGTGATGGCCGCTGGCACGTGTTCCCAGCCAGCGGAGCGCCTCCTCCGCGCCGGGATCATCCGCGCGGCGGCGGGCCAGGGCGGAAAGGACAGTTCGTCGCAGTCGCGCTGTCGTGCGCTGGAACCGGCGCTTCGCGCCCGCGGGCGTAAGGCCCAGTGCACCGGCTGCTTCCTCCCAGCCGTCGCGCTGGACGAGGCGGTGCCAGAGCAGCGAATGCACCATCTCGGGCTCGGCATCGAGGGCTTCGTCCAGAGCCTGAAGGAGGACGGAGATCCCGGTGGTGTTCTCCGGATTCGGGATCTCGCATTCGACCTCCTCGAGCTCTTCCGCGAAGACCCGTACGTCCCACTCCCGCTGGTGGGAGCGAAGCCGGTCGAAGGCCGCGTGCCGCGCAACGGTCCGGCACCACGTGAGCAGGTCCTCGTCGTTCTCGGCCCGGCAGGCGCCGAGTCCGCCGGCGATCCGGATCAGCGCCTCTTGGGCGACCTCCTGAACCGCACCGTGCCCGATCCTGGAGAGCCAGGCGCGGCAGCACCGGGCCACGGGCACGTGCACTTCCGCGAGCAGGTGCTCCAGCGCCTGTCCACAGCCGCTTTGCGCGGCCGCGGACAGGCGGACGAGCGCATGGCCGTCCGGTGAAGAAGGTGGCATTCGCCGCGGAGCCCGAAAGAGGCGGTGGGAAGGACGCCGTGCCGGGACACGGCGTGCCTGCCCTGCCTCACAGTAGACAGAGTAAACACGGATTCCGGGCATAGTAACGCCGCGGCGCGTTCTGCGCGCACACCTTTCCAGTCGTGCAGGGGATCGAATCAATCATCCGGCCCTGCCGACGAGTCAGGCCCTGGGCGGAATCGTTCCGGGAGTGCCGGCGGCGATCACGTCCGGCGGGCATTCCACGCCCGCGGTGCGATGGACTTGCTGGAGGGAGGAGAGCAGGGTCCCGGCGGCGGCAGGGCGATGCTCGGGCGGGATGGCGCGCATGAGCACGAGCAGAGCATCCGAAGCGCTGATGGGCGGGCCCTCGGACCGCTGGACGTGCTCATGGTACCAGGCGAGGAGCTTCTCGAGCGTCTTCGGCTGGGGGCGCGCGCCCTCAAGGAAGAGCATGAGGCCGCGGTGGGAGATGTCGAGTTCGCGGGCGACGGCTCGCCCGGAGGTAGCGTCGGCACGCGCCTGGGCGGCCTCGCGAAGGCGGGAAATAGAGACATAGCGGTCAGGGAGCATTGCCCCCCCGGCCGCTTCTGGATATGATTTGGAAACAATTCGTCTGGTTACACTGGAGAGGATAGGGCGGCCCGTCTGCATGTGCAAGCGTGGGTGAGCCCGGCCTGCGGTGTGCCCGGCCCTGCAAACTCCCACCAGGTTCTCCATCCCATGCGGTTTCGCACGCTCTCCCTTCTCCTCGTCGCCGCGTTGCCGCTTGCCGGCTGCAGCGACACGACCGGCTCCGGCTCCTCTGCCGAGGTCGAGGTCGTCTTCGTCAACCGGACCCTGTACGTGGATGCCTATCCCGCTTTCGTGTTCACGGTGGAGAACCGCGGGCGGGTGGCGGTCGAGAGCGTCCGGATCGACGTGGACGCCATCCGCGGTGGCAGCACGGTGGCGAGCACGGTCACGACGGTGAACGACCTCGCGCCCGGCGAGCAGGCTCAATCTGAGCCCGCCGTGCTTGTCCAGCTCGATTCTCACTCGGACTACCAGTGCTACCGTTACCGCCTGAGGGCGTACGATGACCGGGGCGAGACGCTATCGGACATCTCGTCCGGGGAGGTATGCCCGTGATGCGCGTGCGTATCGTGTGGAGCGTCATCGCCAGCCTCCTAGTGGCGGGGTGCGGATCGCGGGGACCGGACGAGGGCGAGCTGCGGGCCGCCATCGACGCACACCTGGCGACGACGCCGAAGTGCATCGGTGACGTCGCGTGGCGTTTCCCCGCGGAGCTCAGGAGCGAGTACAACTCGAGGCTCGAGTCGCACCACGCGGCGATGATGGCGCGCATCGAGGCCCTCAAGCGTGCGGGGCTGGTCCGTTCGGCTGGCGCGGACGAGGCGCGCTGGGGAAAGCCGGTCCGCTACGAGCTGACGGAGGCGGGCGGGCAGGCCTACCGTGAGCTCCCGGCCGGCCGCCTCGATCCGCGGAAACCGGCCGGCGGGTTCTGCTACGGGACGCCGGAAGTGGATTCCATCATCCGCTACACCGAGCCGGCTGAGGGAGCGGGCCAGGTGCAGACCGAGGTGACGTACACGTACCGGTTGCGGGATGTGGCGGGCTGGGCGCGGGATCCCGGGTTTCTCCGGTTGTACCCGGAGGTCGAGCGGGAACTGGGGCCGGGCGTTCCGCGGCAGGCTCAGGCGATCCTGGTGCGCGCGAGCGACGGCTGGAGGGTGGTCGCACGACCCTGATCTGGTGCAGGAGGATGGGGGGGACGGCGTGGTCTCGCCTGGTGGGCCCCCGAGAGGGGGCCTGTCCGTTTTGGCGACTTCTTCCGCCTCGACGGGAGCCGGCCGCACGGCCCTGGTGAACACGATGGCAGACTTGCTAGACAAAGTGGCCATCTGCATTCTTTGTGTCCGATGATGTGCGCCTGAATGGAACCGCCCTGCACATGCGCGAGCGACAGTGGCTTATATCGGCAAACAGGAGCCGGAGGGCAGGGAGCGCAACCGTGGGCCGAAACGAAGGTGGACGATCCCCGCGCCTCCCGGCCTGAGCCCCTGTGGTCTAGAGGCCCGGCAGATCCTGGAGGAAGTCCCCGGGCCGCTCGGGGTCGAGCTCTGGCAGCGGTTCCGCGACGCGGTGGTATGGAACGCGGTTGCCGCCGAAGGCCGGCACCACCTCTTCCTCAAGACCACGTACCTGCGCGACCCCGCGTTTACGGACGCCGCGGCCGAAGCCGTGGAGATCCACCCGGCGCTGCGCACCTTCGGTGAGCTGATCGGCAGCGCTCGCGCCGTCGATGCGCGTGCGCTCGCGAAAGCAAGCGTCGGCATCTCCGAGTGGGCCACGCTGCACGGGCATGAGGAGACCGCGGCGCTCTATGCAGGCTTGGCGGCACGGCTCCGGCCACGCGACCCTGAGCTGGCCTTCGCCGCTGGCCGGGCCGAGCGGCGCTGCGGGCGACATGAGCGCGCGGAAGAGTGGTTCCTGCGCGCCATCGGTCTTTCGCGCCGCGCGGGGGACGATGCGGCGTACGCGTCCGCATTCCTCGGCTGGGGCCTGATGGAGGAGCAGCGGGGCCGCCGCGCGTCGGCCCGCCAGAAGTACGTGCGGGCGTGGCGTGCAGCGATGCGCGGGAGCTTCCACCAGCTTGGGGCCGCCGCCCGGCACAACCTGATCGCGCTGTCTGTCCCGGACGATCCGTTCGACGTCGGCTTGGCGCACGTCATCGCGGCCTACAAGCTCTACGACAACAGCAGCGCGGAGCGGCTGGCGCTGCTCGCATTGGATGCCGGCGTGTTCTTCGCGGAGCACGGCTTCTACGCGCACGCGCTCCGCCTGTACGATGCCCTGGCACGCCACATTGCGCGTCCGGCGGTGCACGTCGCCCTGCTGGCCAACGTGGCCCGTGCGGCGGCGGCGGTCGGGGATCGGGACCGTTTCCGGGCCGCGTACGAGAGCGTCGGCCGCGAGGATGCGCAGAAGGGGGAGTTCGCGCCGGCGGCGCTGGCGGAGGTCGCCCGCGCGGCGCATACGCTCGGGCTCGACGGCAAAGCCATCGCGACGGCGAACGCGGCCTTGAAGATTGCCCGCTCGCGCGGCATGGCGGGCGCCGAACGGGCGGCGCTGGACGTGATCGAAGCCGTACGCGAAAAACGCGCGGGTGACGTGCCCCAGGGGCCGCCACCGCGCGTCGTCCGCTTCGTTAACCGGTTCGTGAGGCGGCTGCAGTCGCTGTCGCCGATGGAACGCTGACGCCGCCCCCACTGGCGGCGTTTTAGTGTCCCGAGCCCACGAACACCCCGCCCCGCCCCGTCGTATCTCCCGCCACAGTTGCTTCACCCGGCGCTGCTGTCGCGCCGCTCTCGCCGGTGCTGCTTCCGCCTGAGGACTGGTCCGAGCTGCCGCTCGACCGGGCGGCCGCCTCGCCAGCACTGGTGGGGCTGGCGGTTGGCTGCGCGTTGCACGCGGCCAGGATGAGGACGGTGCAGATCGCCGCACCGAGCCGAAGGTTCCGCGTTCCATTCCGCATGTTGTTTTCTCCTCTGGCGCATGTGATGTGGGAGCACCGCCGTGGCATGGGGGCGGGCGGGCTGAATCATAAGCCCGTTCCCTTCGCGCCACCACACCCATTTGTTTACGCGCCGCTCTCCGACCAACTAACCGACGCCGTCGGGACCAGATTATCAGGGTTTCATACGTTTTATACACAGGAATACACGGCACGCGGCAGCGCTCTGAAGATGACAAGCCAGATGGTTTGGAATCTTTCACCGGAGCCCTTGTCGCGCTCGCATTTCCCGGCAGAACTTCGTCCGCGAGGCATTCATTCACGAGGACGAAAACGGAGATTTCTGCATGGGAAGCCAGTCGATCCAGCCAGTGGAACCCCGCGCGCAGGCGGCCACGCCCGAGGCCGTCCCCTCGAACCCGCCAGCGCCCGCGGTTGCTGACCGGCCAGCGCAGCGCCTTCCCCAGCCGGCCGAGTCGCCGGACTTCCAGGCCTACACATATGGCTATCCTCCGGTCTCCGGGCGGATGTTCGGGAGCGGGAACTGATGGGCGGCGAGCAGCGCGCGCGTCCCGGCAGGGAAGGCGCGCGTCGGCTGGGCAGGGGGTGGAGCGTGTGCGGGGCAGGTGGCGGTGCCGCGCTTTCGTCCGCCAGTAGGGAGGGACGAAGCAGGGATCACACGCACCGCAGCTGAAAGGACCCGCATGGAGTGGCCGGATTTCGCGTTGCCGATTTCGATCGAGGGAGCGGAGCTGCAGGAGTCGGTGATCGCCTCGGAGGTCCCGGCGGAGCACGCGCTCACCGTGCTCCGGGTCTACCGGATCGTGCTCGCATGGGCCCAGGGCGACGAGGCGGCCGTGCGCCCCGCAGACGTCGAGGAGCCGGCTCGCTGGGAGGAGGAGGCGCTTGACCGGATGGACGAGGCTCCGGATCTCTGGGCGCCGGTCGCCGTGATCGCGGGCGAACTGGCCAACCTGTCGGGCGCGGACCCGGAGCACCTGGCGCGGGCCTGCCTGGCGATCAGCGAGTGGGCGTTCGCGATTGAGGCGCCCGCGAGCGCGTTGCTGTTCGCCGAAGCGGCTGCGCTCGTGCGGCCGGAAGAAGCGAGGCGCGCCTACATGGTTGGCCGGATGCTCCAGCAGCGGGGCCGTGCGCGTGAGGCGGAGCGGTGGCTCCGGCGCGCGGTGCGGGCGGCGGCCGCGAGCGGCGACAAGGAGGCGGGCGCCCTCGCCGCGGGTGCCCTGGAGGGTCTCTCCGGCCGGAGTGACGGCTGATGGGCCGCGGCGACGGGGAGCAGGTCTCCGGGAACGGCCGGCGGCCGCCGGCCCGGGAAGAGGCGCCGGCGGTCCGGCTGGCGGTGTACCGCGTGCGGCTGGAGCGGGAGC
>DASQBH010000156.1:0-3664 GCA_035635315.1 Longimicrobium sp. | reverse complement strand
AAGCGCGAATCCGGCAACGCCGAGCTGGACCTGGAGATCCCCGACCTGGCGCTGGTGCGGCTGGCCGAGCCGGCGACGGGGATCCCCATCGTACGGCTGCACCGCGCGGGCCGCGAGCCGGGACGACACATCATCCTGGTGGGCAACGGGCTCAGCGGCACCGGCGAATCCGGCCCCGAGACCGACGATGGCCGGCTGCGGGCGGCGACCAACGTGGTCGACAGCGTCTTCGGGCAGTACCTCACCTTCACATTCTCGCAGCCGGACGACCCGGCCGCCACCGACCTGGAGGGGATCGGCGGGCCGGGCGACAGCGGCGGGCCGGCGCTCATCCATCACCGCGGCCGGCTGTACGTGGCCGGCGTCTCGTCCATCAACAGCCGGGGCGACGCGGCGGGGCCTTCACGCTACCGAAGCACCGAGGTCTACGCCCGCGTCTCGCCGAACGCCGCCTGGATCGACGGCGTGATGGCGGGGCGCGGAACCCCGGACGCGGTCACCGACACCGTCCGCACGCTCGCCGCGACGGGGTGGCCCGCCACCGCGGGCGGCGAGACGGCAAGACGGTGGCTGGAGGCGTTCAACGGCCAGGACAGCGTGGAGATCGTGCGCTTCGAGCACGCCTTTCGCGCGGACTCGCTGCTCGCCAGGCGCTCCGCGGACGCGCGGGTCGCGGGCTGGCGCAGCCTCTTCGCCGACTGGGGCGCGCTGGAGGCGTACGGATACGTGGAGACGCCGGGAGAGCCGTTGATGCTGCTGGTGCGCAGCGACAAGCTGGACGAATGGATGAGCCTCCGCTTTCGCCTGGAGCCGGCGGCGCCGCACAAGCTGGTCGGCCTGGGCATCCGCCGCCCCGAAGACGCGCCCGCGGACGCCGCGCCCGGCCCCTGAGCCGCGGCGCCGGCGGGGAAGGAAGTAACCGCAAAAAGTATCGCGCGGAGGAAAGAGGGAGGACGCGGGACAGCCTTGAGCCTCCGAGCCTCCTTCTCCTCCCGCGCCCTCTGCGACAACCGTCTCCGTTGGACGGGCGATCAAGGGATACGACGTCAGCACACCGTGCGCTGGCTCACCGCCTCACCAGACTGGACGTGTGTCGGCGCGGACGACAAAGTGCTTACTCCTCGTCCTCAGCTACACCCTGGGAGTGGATCAGACCGTCAGAACGAAGGAACGCCGTCGGCTGGCTGAGCACTGCGGCCACCGCGGCGAATTCTGCCGCTCCCTCGATCGGCACGCGTAGCTTCCGCCCGCCTTGGGTGACGATGTAGGCAGCCCCGGCGTTCTTCCCGGGATGCCATGCAAACCCATACTCGGAAATCTGTGTAGAAGGCATCGAGTCCTCCAGAGGTGGAATGGTTACCCAGTTGGGTGGACACGCCTGCTGGAAATCCCCTTAGCGGCACCGTGCCGGTGCTGCACATCACTCGACAGCGGACCGGGGTAGAGGCGCTTGCTCTTCGCCGACTGGGGCGCGCTGGAGGCCTGGGGATACGTGGAATCGCCGGGAGAGCCGCTGATGCTGCTGGTGTGCAGCGACAAGCTGGACGAATGGATGAGCCTTCGCTTTCGCCTGGAGCCGGCGGCGCCGCACAAGCTGGTCGGCCTGGGCATCCGCCGCCCCGAAGACGCACCCGCCGACGCCGCGCCCGGCCCCTGAACCGCGGCGCGCCGGCCGTGGCGTCCGGACAGCGTCCGGCGGTCAGGCGCCCGCCGCGGGGGCCTGCCGCACCTCGCCGCGCGCGTGGCGGCGGGTGCGGCGGACGGTGCCGGGACCCACGCCGCGCAGCCGCGCGAACGCCTTGCTGAACGCCACGGGGTTGGCGTACCCCACCTGCTCCGCTACGCGCGCCACGCTCACCCCCTCGCGCAGCAGCTGCTCGGCGCGGGTCATTCGCCAGCGGGCCAGGTACTGCAGCGGCGGCTCGCCCACCAGCTCCGTAAAGCGCGCGGCAAAGGCGCTGCGCGACATGGCGACGGACGCGGCCAGCCGCTCCAGCGTCCACGGCTCGGCGTAGCGCCCGTGCATCAGCCGCAGCGCCGTGCCGATGGACGTGTCCGCCACCGCCCGCATTCCGCACTGCGACGCCCCGTCCGTGGCGATCCACCAGCGGATGGCGTGCACGAACAGCAGGTCCGCCAGCCGCCCCAGCACGATGCTGTTCCCCGGCCCCGGCGCCTCGCTCTCCGCCAGGATGAGCGCCACCACCCCCGCCAGCTGCGAGGGGAGCGCCGGCGCGGCCGCGGGGATGTGGATGGCGGGCGGCAGCGTGTCCAGCAGCACGTTGCGCCGCGGGCCGCCCGTGGTAAAGTGCCCCGCGACGATGGCCGTCACCTCGCCGTCGCCGCCAAAGCGGTGCGCCTGGCCGGTGGGAACGCGCGGGCACCCCTCGTAGTCGAACTCCGCGGGCGCGGCCTGCGCGGCGCCCACGCTGGACAGCACGTGCGCCGACCCGCGCGGCAGCAGCACGGCATCCCCCGCGGCCAGGTGGACGGGGCCCCGGTGCGCGGGGTGCGCGTCCGGCAGCTCCAGGCGCGCCTCGCCGCGGCTCACGACGTAAAAGCCCAGGTAGTCGCGGGCGGGAACGCGCAGCCGCCACGGCGCCCCCATCTCCATCCGCCCGAACACGGCCGGGCTCAGGTGCACGGACTCCATCACCTCCGCGACCACGTCGACGGTGGGGGGTGCTGGACGATCGGACAAGAATTCCGGTGATTTGTGCATGGATGATCTATAACCCCTGGCCCATCTTCCGTCAATCATCAGGACGGCCCGGCCGCGGTGGCCGCGAGCCCGACGGAGAAACCCGGACGAAGGGGGAGATCCCATGCAGGCGATGCACACGCCCGACGCGCAGATGGTGAGCGCGGGATTGCTGGCGGCCCGGCTGGTGCTGGGCCCGCTGATGGCGGCCCACGGGGCACAGAAGCTGTTCGGCTGGTTTGGCGGCCACGGGCTTCGCGGAACGGCGGCGGGGATGGAGCACCTGGGGTTCCGCCCCGGCCTGCCGTTCGCGCTGGCCGCCGGGGCCACGGAGCTCGCGTCGGGGGTGCTGGTGGCGCTGGGGCTGCTGGGGCCCGTTGGCCCGGCGCTGATGGTGTCGGTGATGCTGGTGGCCGCCGTGAGCGCGCACCTCAAGAACGGGCTGTGGGCCCAGAACGGCGGCTACGAGCTGGCGCTGATCTACGGCGCGGTCGCGTTCGCCCTGGCGTTCACCGGCCCCGGCGCGTACTCGGCGGACGCCGCGCTGGGCCTGTCGTTGCTGTGGACGCCCGCCTTTGCCTGGATCGCCCTTGCCGTCGGCCTGGCGGGCGGCGCCGCGAATCTGCTGGCGCGCCGGCCGGCGCCCGCGGCGGAGGCAGCGGCGGCGGCCTGAATGCAGTGGTGGCGAGCTGTTCGCCCCACCGCAGGTTCATCAGAACCGGAACGCCGCCCTGCGCACTCGCCGGGCGGCGCTCCGCACGTACTGCACGAGCACCGGGTTTGAGCAGCGACGGCCTCGGCATCCACCGCCCCGAAGATGCGCCCGCGGACGCCCCGCGCCGCCACTGAACCGCGGCGCGGCGGCAGGGAAGGAAGCCGGCGATGTTTTCCCGCCGCTGGATCGCCGGCCGCGACCATTACGGCACGGGTCAGAGACGGCTAGGATGTCCACCTCCTCGTCCC
>DASQBH010000155.1:0-6077 GCA_035635315.1 Longimicrobium sp. | reverse complement strand
GATCACCCCGTAGATGTAGCCGTCCGAGCGGGCCGCCGAGGGGCCGGCGTTCAGCGCGGGGGCGTACGGAAACTTGCTCTGCGCGTTGATCACCGTCCCCTGCCCGTCGCCCAGCGCGCCGTGGCAGACGGAGCAGTTGCGGTCGTACTGCAGCTTGCCCCGCGCCAGCACCTGCGCGCTGCGCGGCAGCGGGTTGGCAAAGGCCGCCGCCACCGCGTCCAGCTCCGCCTGCGTGTACGGCGCCGGCACGTCGCCCAGCGGGTGCTGCGTGGGGACCGTCCCCGGCGCCGGCTCGCGCGGCATCTGGTACGGGTCCGGCGACACGTCGTCGCGCATGGTCGAAAACGCCGGCACGGCGCCCGACGCGCGGTCCAGGTCGTACCCCGCCCAGTCGGTGCAGGCGGCGGAGAGCGCCAGGGCGGCGGTGAAAGCCGCCGCGCGCACCCGGTTAGCGCTGGTCAACGAGCACCTCCTCGGAACCGCTCTCGGTCATGATCCGCTGCACGTCGCCGTAGCGGTCGCGGGGGGCGTGCGCGAACACGCCGAAGTTGCCCGCCGTGAACGACGGGTGGTACATGGGCGCCTCGGCCGGCCCCACGTGGGGAATGCGGCCCAGGATGAAGAGCCCCGCCACCGTGCTCAGCGCCCCCAGCAGGATGGTGAGCTCGAACATGATCACGCTGAACGCCGGCAGCGAGATGATCTCCTTGCCGCCCACGATCAGCGGCCAGTCGATGGACGCCCAGGTGGCCAGCGCCGTCCCCGCCGCGGTGCCCGTAAAGGCGCCGACCAGGGTGAAGATGCGGACCGGGCTCTCCTTGGTCCCCAGCGCCTCCTCCACCTCGTGCCGCGGGGTGGGCGAGTAGACCGTCAGCTGGAACCCTTCCTTGCGCAGCCTGCGGATGGCCGTCGTCGCGGTGTCCAGGTGGGGAAACACCCCCAGGACACCCGTGCGCAGCTTGCTCATCGGACCTCCCACTCCTTGTACCCGGTGGGGAGGGTCTCCGCCACCATCTCGGCCTCGTCGTGCGCGTGGTGCTCCGCCGCGTGGTGCTTCATCGGCGGCGGCAGCACCTCCTTGATCTCGGCCATCGACAGGCCGGGAAGGTAGCGCAGGAACAGCAGGAACCACATGAAGAACCAGCCGAACGAGCCCAGCAGCAGCGACGCGTCCACCCACGTCATGTGCAGGTTCCAGAACTTCCAGGGCTCGTAGCTGTGCGAAAGCGAGGGGACGATGATGACGAAGCGCTCGTACCACATCCCGATGTTCACGAACACCGAGATGATGAAGAACGCGTTCAGGTTCTGCCGGATCTTCTTGATCCACAGCAGCTGCGGGACGATGGCGTTGAAGGTGATCATCGACCACCCCGCCCACCAGTAGTCGCCCGTCACGCGGTCCCAGAACACGTCGCGCTCGTACAGCTCGCCCGAGTAGTAGGCCATGAAGTACTCCATGCCGTAGGCGTAGCCCACGATGCACGAAGTCAACAGCAGCAGCTTGGCCAGCCGGTCGTAGTGCACGGGGGTGAAGTACGCCCCCAGCCGGAAGATCTTGTGCACCGGCACCATCAGCGTCACCACCATGGCCACGCCCGAAAGGATGGCGCCGGCCACGAAGTACGGGGCAAAGATGGTGGTGTGCCAGCCCGGCACGATGGACACCGCGAAGTCCCACGACACCACCGAGTGCACGGAGAGCACCAGCGGCGTGGCCAGCGCGGCCAGGAACAGGTACGCCCGCGTGAAGTGGCGCCACTCGCGGTCCGTGCCCCGCCAGCCGAGGGACAGGACGCCGTACACCTTCTTCCGCATCGGGTCCGTCGTGCTGTCGCGCGCGGCGGCGATGTCGGGGATCAGGCCGATGTAGAAGAACACCGAGCTCACCGTGAGGTACGTGGTCACGGCGAACACGTCCCACAGCAGCGGGCTGCGGAAGTTGGGCCAGATCCCCCGCTGGCTGGGAAGCGGCAGCAGCCAGTAGAAGAACCAGGGGCGGCCGATGTGCAGCAGCGGGAAGAGCGCCGCGGTAAGCACCGCGAACACCGTCATGGCCTCGGCAAAGCGGTAGATGGCCTGCCGCCAGGGTGCCCGGAACAGGTACAGGATCGCGGAGATCAGCGTACCGGCGTGGCCGATGCCCACCCAGAACACGAAGGTGGTGATCATCACGGCCCAGTTGTCGCCGATCATCCCCAGGCCGTAGATGATGTTGTGCAGCTCGGCGAACACCAGCAGCCCCACCAGCATCACCGACATCGCCAGCAGCGCCAGGTAGCCCTTGCCGGGCTTGGTGAGCAGCCGCATGGCGTCGCGGTTTACCTGCTCGTAGCTCTCGACGTCGGGGTGAAAGCTGGAGCGGACCACCGTCGTTTCAGTCTCCGTAGCCATCTCAGTGGCCTCCCTCGCTCTGGCCGCCCTGCGGCATGTTCTCGGTACCGCCGCCCTTGGCGTTGGCGCCCTCGGCGTGGTCTGTGCCGCCGTGGTCACCGCCCCCTTCGGCCGCGCCGTGCGCGGCCGCCGGCTCGTGGCCGCCGTTGTTGGGCTCGTGCAGGGTGACCTTGCTCAGGTAGACGATGGCCGGCTGCGTGTTCAGCTCGCCCAGCGCGCGGTAGCCGCGGTTGCTGCGCGCCGCGTGCGACACCGCGCTGTCCCTGTCGCTGAAGTTGCCGAAGACGAACACCTCGGTGGGGCAGGTCTGCACGCACGCGGGCACCACCTCGCCGTCGCGCACGGGCCGCATCTCCGCCGCCGCGTTGCGCTCCACCTCGTGAATGCGCTGCACGCAGAAGGTGCACTTCTCCATCACGCCCTTCTCGCGCACCGTCACGTCGGGGTTCAGCTGCCAGTTCAGCGGCTCGGCGAACTCGTAGGTGAACCAGTTGAAGACGCGCACCTTCCACGGGCAGTTCTGCGCGCAGTAGCGCGTGCCCACGCAGCGGTTGTACACCTGCCCGTTCAGCCCGTCGGGCGTGTGGTACGCCGCGTACACGGGGCACACCGGCTCGCACGGCGCCTGCCCGCAGTGCTGGCAGAGCATGGGAAGGAAGCGCACGTCGTCCGTGGCGTCGTCCCGCAGCGCCTCTTCCGGATTGCGGCTCACCCCGAAGTAGCGCTCGATGCGCAGCCACCACATCTCGCGCCCCTTGCGCACTTCCGTGGGGCCCACGACGGGGACGTTGTTCTCCGCGCTGCACGCCACCTGGCAGGCGCCGCAGCCGATGCACCGCGCCAGGTCGATGACCATCCCCCAGCGGGTGTCGCCGTCGATGTACTCGCCGTACTCCGTTCCCGGGGGCGGATAGCTGGCCGCGGGGTCCGTCTGCATCTTCTCGGGAACGAAGCCGCCGGCGCCCTTGAGCTCCTCGATGTGCTGGTCCTCGCCGGGGATGGCGCCCGGGCCGGCCTGGTCCAGCCGCGCCAGCGTCGCCAGCCCCACGGCCTGCGCGATGCGGCGGTCGTGCTGCACCCGCACGCCGGTTTCGACGAGTCCCTGCGGAAACGCACGCCGCACGTTGCCACGCCCCGTCTTGCGGACGGCCACGCGCACGCCGGCGTGGTTCGCCGCCCCGGTGGCGGGATCCAGCGAGCCCAACAGCTTCATGGGGTTCACCCCCAGCCCCTCGCTCCAGCGCCCGAACGCCTCGTGCCCCAGCCCCATCTGGATGGCGACGGTGTCGCGCATCACGCCGGGGTAGATGTAGGCGCGCGCCGTGACCGAGCCGTGCGGCGAGGTGACCTCCAGCTCGTCGCCCTGCTCGATCTCCAGCCGGGCGGCGGTGGCGGGGTGGATCTCGATGAACGAGTCCCACGACACCTTGGCCACCGGGTCCGGCAGCTCCAGCAGCCAGGGCCGGTTGGCCGTGCGTCCGTCGTAGAACCGCAGCGACGGATAGACGACCAGGTGAAGCCCGTCCTGCTCCCCTTCGTAGGCCGGTGCCTGGTACCCCGCGGCGCCCGCCGGAGCGGGGGGCGGCACCAGCTGCGGCCCCGCCTGGGCGGGCTGCTCGGCGTTCAGGAGCGCCGCGCCCACGGTATCGGGGCGGGGCGGCAGGTCCGCGGCGGCGTCCGGCGGCGCGGCCGGCAGCCCCGCGGGCGGGGTGATGGGGACGAAGCCCAGGGCGCCGGTCCCGGTCTGCCCCGCGGGGACGGGGAAGACGCCGCCGCGCTTGAGCGCGGCGCGCCAGGCGTCCTGCGATCCCGCGCGCCCCGCCCAGGCGGCGCGCAGGTAGTCCAGCCACGTGGTCGCCGGCGCGCCGCCCGTCGTGGGGGCAAGCCCCAGCGCCGCGGAGATGCCCAGGACGATCTCGCCCGCCGCCTTGGTGTTGAACACCGGCTTCATGGCCGGCTGCACCAGCTCGAACACGCCCGCGCGCGGCACGTAGTCGTCCCAGCGCTCCAGGAAGTGGCTCTGCGGCAGGACGTGCGTGGCGTACTTGCTGGTCTCGTCGGGGAAGGTGCTCAGGCTCACCCGCACCGGCACCCTGGCCAGCGCCTCGCCGAACTTGAGGCCGCCGGGGAGCGAGTACACCGGGTTCTCGGCGTCGATCAGGATCACCCGCACCTGGCCGGCGTTCATCTGCTGCACCAGCTGCTGGACGGGGCGCAGGTCCGCCGCCGGCTGCGAGCCGCGGCCGTTGAGCCCCGCCACCGCCTGCCGCAGCGCCTCGCTGTTGGGCCCCTGCACCGCGGCGCCGGGGCCCAGCGCCACCTTGCGCGCCGACTCGCCCCACCACTGCTGCAGCGTCCGCAGCGCCGTGGCGCGCTCCTGCGCGCCCTCGGCGGGGCCGGTCTGCTGCGCCACGGCGTTCACGTCGCCGCCGGCCAGCGCCTGCGCCACCAGCGCCTCGGTGCCGGGGCGCGTCTGGATCCACAGGTCCGCGTTGAGCCCCGTCAGCGGGCGGTGCGGACCCACCCAGACAAAGCGGCCGCGGCGGCCGTTGCGGTAGCCGTGCATCTGCGCGAACTGCCACGCGTAGTCCACGGGCGACCCCCAGGTCTCCAGGAAGTCGGCCCCGAAGGAGACCAGCAGGTCGGCGTTGGCAAAGTCCAGGTCGCGCGGCGCGTCTTCCAGCGGCGCGTAGCGCACCCGCCGCGCGCCCGTGGCGGCGGCGAACTGGTCGACCAGCGTGTCCATGGTCCCGCGGTACTCGCCGGTGAGAAAGACCACGCTGCCGCGGGGGGCGCGGCGAATCTCCTCCGCCACCACCCGCTCGGCCTGGCTCCACGACACGGAGCGCGGCTGGTCCACGCCGAACTCCATCACCGACGGGCCGGTGAAGCGGTCCGGGTGGTAGAGCCCCTGCACGGAGGCCTGCCCGCGGGAGCACAGGTTGCCGTGGCTGATGGGGTGCAGCGGGTTGCCCTCCACCTTGGTGGCGCGCCCCTCGTGCGTCTCTACCTGGATGCCGCAGCCGGCCGGGCATTCGCGGCAGGTGCTGGTGTACCAGGTGGCCACGCCGGGGACGATGTCCTCCGGCGCGACCGAGTACGGGATCAGCTTCTCGACCTCGCGGGTGGAGCATCCCACCGTCGCGGTCGCCGCCCCGGACGCGCCCAGCACCTTGAGAAAGGTGCGCCTCTTCATTCCCTCAGACGTTACGTCAGACATGCTGTCTCCTCGCCATCCTTCTCTCGGGCCGCCGCATCAGTAGTGGCAGACCATGCAGTCCGTGGACGCACGCTGGTTGGGATAGGTGGCCAGCTGGCCGCGCCGGTCGCCGCCCGCGGCGTCGAGCGCGCGGAAGCGGCGGATGAACGTGGAACGGGCCTGCACGGCGGCTTCTTCCTTGGCGGAAAGGTCCATGTTGCCGCGGTGGCAGTCGATGCACCACCCCATGCGGAGCGACGAGAACTGGTACATCTCCTCGATCTTCTCCACGGGGCCGTGGCACGTCTGGCACTCCAGCCCCACGTTCACATGGGTGTAGTGCGGGAACTTGGCGTGCTCGGGAACCTTGTGGATGCGCACCCAGGGGATCCCTTCCCCGTTCTTCCAGTAGTTCACCAGCTTGAGCCCTTCCCTGTACCACGCGCTGTCCTGGCGGCCGTCCACGGTCTTGACCTTGGGGAAC
>DASQBH010000154.1:0-2629 GCA_035635315.1 Longimicrobium sp. | reverse complement strand
ACGACCATCGGCGCGCGCATCGGCGACGGCGACGCGCGGCTGGCGGAGGCGGGCGGATACGACCACAACTTCGTGGTTTCGAACGGCGACGCGCCGCTTTCCAGCGCCGCGCGCGTGCACGAGCCGCGGTCCGGCCGGGTGCTGGAGCTGTTCACCACCGAGCCGGGGCTGCAGTTCTACTCCGGCAACTACCTGGACGGCAGCGCGGTGGGCAAGGGCGGCCAGCCGTACGGCTACCGCTGCGGCTTCTGCCTGGAGCCGCAGAAGTTTCCCGACTCGCCAAACCATCCGGACTTCCCCACCTGCATCGTGCGCCCCGGCGAGCGCTACACCTCCCGCACCGTCTACCGCTTCACGGCCGAGTAACGCGCGGGCGGCCAAACAGCAGGCACGCAGAGCAGCAGAGAGGCAGAGCAGCGGAAGAAGTCTCTGCTGCTCTGCCTCTCTGCTGCTCTGCGTGAGATCCGTAAAAGCCGGCCGACGGAGAGGTCAGCCGCCACCCGCGAAGGCGAGCACCGCGTCGATATCCTCAGGTTCGAGATCCGGATAGTCGCCGAGGATCTCCTCATGCGTCATTCCGGAGCTCAGCAGTTCCAGGATCAGCTCTACGGGATAGCGGAGGCCGCGGATCGTCGGCTTTCCATGGCAGATCCGCGGATCGACCGTGATGCGTTCAGCCAGCGTCGTCATCGTCACCTCGCGTCTGAAAGCCGAGCCGCACACAATACACACTTCATCTTCCGAATCAAACGTTACGGCGGGCACCGACACAGCCGAGCGCCCGCCGCCCCACGTACATCAAACGTTTGTACCGGGATTTGCGGGAGCTACCTGTTTGCGACGCCGTTCCGGAAGGCATCCGGCGCGCGTACGTTCAGTAGCAGGCCAACAGAAGCCGCAACCCGTTGCATGAAGCATAGATGAGCATTGCGCCCCAGGCGGTGCCCCAGCCGCTGGACCACCAGACCGTCTTCTCGCACAGCGGCGAGATGGGGCGGCTGTGCCGCGAAAAGGACTGGTCGTCCACGCCCCTGGGGCCGGTGAGCGGCTGGAGCTACAGCCTGCGCGCCACCGTCCACACCGTGCTGCACTCCCGGCACCCCATGTTCCTGTTCTGGGGCCCGGAGCTCATCCAGCTGTACAACGACGGCTACCGCGCCAGCCTGGGCGCCGGCGGCCGCCACCCCCGCGCGCTGGGAATGCGCGGCGAGGAGTTCTGGACCGACATCTGGGACATCATCGGCCCCCAGATCCACCAGGTGATGACGACGGGCGAAGCCACCTGGCACCAGAACCAGCTGGTGGCCATCGAGCGCAACGGGCGGATGGAGGAGGTCTACTGGACCTACAGCTACAGCCCCGTGCGCGACGACGACGGCTCCATCGGCGCCACGCTGGTGGTCTGCCAGGAGACCACCGAGGCCGTGCTCACCGACCGCCGCCTGCGCACCCTCACCACGCTGGCCACCATCCCCCTGCACGCCCGCGCCGCCGAGATCGCCACCGCCCAGGCGCGCGTGCTGGCGGCCGAGCCGGGCGACGTGCCCTTTGCCCTCTGCTACCTGGCCGCCGGCGACGGGGACGGTCCGCCGCAGCTGGTGGAGAGCGCCGGCCTGGAGCGCGGCGGGTGGATGGACGATCCCACCCTCGCGGATGCGGTCGCGTCGGGCGAGCCGCGGGTGATCGACGTAAGCGGATGGGCCGACACGATGGACGCGGGCCCCTGTCCGGAGCCGCCCGTAGCCGCCGCCGTCCTCCCCCTGCGCGCGCCGGGGACCGGCCGCCGCGTGGGCGTGCTGGTGGCGGGGCTGAGCCCGCGGCTGCCGTGGGACCGGAGCTACCGCGTGTTCCTGGACTCCGCCGCCACGGAGATCGCCTCGCGCATCGTGGAGCGGCAGGTCGAGGTGCAGCGCGAGCGCCTGCTGCGCGAGCTGAAGGTAGAGCGCTCGCGGCTGGAGTACGTCTTTCAGCAGGCGCCCGCCTTCCTGGCCGTGCTGCGCGGCCGTGAGCATACGTTCGCCCTCATCAACGACGCCTATGCCCAGCTGGTGGGATACCGCGACGTGATGGGCAGACCCGTGCGCCAGGCGCTCCCCGAGCTCCGCGGCCAGGGATTCTTCGAGCTGCTGGACGAGGTGCTGCGGACCGGCACGCCCTTCGTCGGCCGCGAGGTGTCGATCATGCTGGCGCGCACGCCGGACGCGGACCCGGAGGAGCGGTTCCTGGACTTCAGCTACCTGCCGCTGCTGGAGGGCGACAGCGCGCCGGCCGGCATCATCGCCCACGGCACCGACGTCACCGAACAGGTGCGGGCGCGGCGGCAGGTGGAGGCGCTGCTGGCGGAAAGCGAGCGCGCCCGCGCCGACGCCGAGGCCGCGCGCGCCGAGGCAGAGACGGCCAACCGGGCAAAGGCGGAGTTCCTGGCCGCCATGAGCCACGAGCTGCGCACCCCGCTGAACGCCATCGGCGGGTACGTGGGGCTGCTGGAGATGGGGATCCACGGCCCCGTGACCGACGCGCAGCACGAGGCGCTGCGCCGCGTGGGCACCAACCAGCGGCACCTGCTCACGCTCATCAACGACATCCTTTCGCACGCGCGGCTGGAGGCGGGGCACATCGAGTTCGACCT
>DASQBH010000153.1:0-3957 GCA_035635315.1 Longimicrobium sp. | reverse complement strand
TGGTGGAGCGCGGCGCCCGCAGCGCCCTGCTCAAGGGCGGGCACCTGCGCGGGGACGAGCTGGTGGACGTGCTGTTCGACGGAACGGAGTGGCACGAGTGGCGGCGGCCCAAGCTGGAGACGCGCAACACGCACGGCACCGGCTGCACCCTCTCCGCCGGCATCGCGGCCGGCCTGGCGCACGGCCGCCCGCTGCGGCGGGCGGTGGAAGACGCGCTGGACTACGTGCAGCGCGCCATGGCCTCCGCGCCGGGGCTGGGCTCCGGCCACGGCCCGCTGAACCACCTGGTTGAAGGCGCGCGGGTGTAGGGACGGGCGCCGCCCGCGACGCCACGGGTCGCACCAGGTTGGATGCTCTTTGCGGATCTGATTCGGTAACGTGCCGCCCGCCCGCGGGAGCGAATGAATTCGCCGCTGGAAAAACGCAAAGTCCGCCTGCGCGGACTCGGCGGCCCGGCGGCATGCGGCGTCCCGAGCACCTGTGCGTCCGCAACCAGGAGACCACCGGATCAGAGCCGCAATCGGCATCACACCGCGGCTGGAAACGCCCGAAGCCCCGTCCCGGCTCGCTTGCGCTTGCCGAACGGGGCTTCAGCCGCGGGAACACGCCGGACGCGTTTGCGACGTTGTATTCCCTCTCCCACGCAGTTTGTGGGAGAGGGTGCGAGCCTGAGCGAGCGGGTGAGGGCCCCTACCGGACCGGGTCCGCCTGCGCGGTGCTCCGCACCTGCGCCAGGTCGGGGACGGAGACGGAGGGGAGCGGGAGCGCGGCCGGCTGCTGCTTGCCGCTCTCCAGATCGCGGCGGAACTCCGACTCTTCCGAGAGCTCGCGGATCGCGCGATCCATGCTGTGCATCTGCTCTTCCATCAGCGCCATCCGCCGCTCGATCAGCTGCTGCGCCTGGTTGTCGCCCTGCAGCTCGCGGTAGCTGCGCAGCGCCTCCATCAGCGGCTTGAGCGCAAAGCGCGCGGTCAGGCCGGCGATGGGGATCAGGATCACCATCATTCCCAGAAAGATGGCGAGCCCGGCGATGATCGCGGTGTACATGTCCATCGGATCCTCCGTGGCTCTGCAAGGCCCGGGAACGGGCCGGAGTGGAAAGGACAAAGCGGCCGGAGCGCGGCCGTGCGGGTGCCTACGGCAGGTGCGGCGGGAAAGATTCGCCGCGCGGGAGCGGCGAATCCGCCGGTCGGGCGTCTACGCGGCCGCCTCCGACGCGCGGTTCAGGCCCGCGACGCGCGGCAGCACGCCGCGGACGAGCGCCGCCAGCCGGTCGCGCACCCGGGCGCCCACCTCCATCACCTCCTGGTGCGACAGCCGCTCGGTGCTCAACCCCGCCGCCAGGTTGGTGATGCAGCTGATCCCCAGGCACTTCATCCCGATGGCGCGCGCCACCAGCACCTCGGGCACGGTGCTCATCCCCACGGCGTCGGCACCCAGACGCGCCAGCATGCGGATCTCGGCCGGCGTCTCGTAGCTGGGCCCCAGCAGCGCCGCGTACACCCCCTGCACCAGCGGGATCTTCAGGTCCCGCGCGACCTCCTCGGCGATGCGGCGAAAGCCGCTGTCGTACGGGTCAGACATGTCGGGAAAGCGCTCCTCGCCCGGCACCGTCTGGCCGATGAGCGGGTTGCGCAGCATGAGGTTGATGTGGTCCGCCATCAGCATCAGGTCGCCGGGCTGAAAGCCGGGACGGATGCCGCCCGCCGCGTTGGTCAGCAGCATGGTCTCGGCGCCCAGCGCGGCCAGGGCGCGCACCGGCAGCGCCACGTCCGCCGGCTCCCACCCCTCGTACAGGTGAAAGCGGCCCTGCATGGCCGCCACCTCGACGCCCTCCAGCCGCCCGGCCACCAGCTGCCCCGCGTGCCCCGCCAGCTCCTGGGTGCGGCGCGGAAAGCCCGGGATGTCGCCGAAGGGAATGCGGACGGCGTCCTCGATGTCGTCCGCCATCCCCCCCAGCCCGCTGCCCAGAACCAGCACGGCGTGCGGCGCGCGGGTAATGCGCTCGCGAAGGAAGCCTACGGTGTCGTGGATGGATGGGGCGTGCATCGGCTCTCCGGGAGGATGTGTGCGCGGGCAATCTTCGCCGCGGACGGGGCGGCGTCAACCGGGAGGACCCACCCGCCACACGGACCGGCTACACCCACTTTCCTTTACGGACGCATTTAGGTAGAATCAACGTCCCCGCCGGACCGATCCCCGGCCCGGCCGTACATTTTGCGGGAGAGCAGAAGATGAAGATCACGCTGAACGTGGAGCAGCTGTCCGTCGTTTCGTTCGATGTAGGGGCGGCGGAGGAGGGCGATGGCCTGTTCGCCCTCACTTTTGCCTGGACGTGCCGCTGTACCGTCGAGGTGGGCTGCTACAACTCCAAGTACTGCACGGGCGTGGGATGCGTCCAGACGCAGGCGGACACCTGCGAGACCGCCAGCAACTCGCCCTGCTGAGCCGGCGAAGGAACACATGCGAGAAGAAGCCCTGGCCCTCGAGGTGCCGGGGCTTCTTCACAATCAGCGTCCGCCCGGGCTCAAGGGCGCGCCAGGACCATCCGGTCGGTGCCGACGTAGCTGGAGAAGTAGATGTCCAGCCGGCCGTCGCCGTTGAAGTCGGCCACCTCGGCGTCCACGCCCTGGCCATCGAGGCCGGAGGGAAAGACGGAGCTGGTGGCGCCCTTGAAGACGCCCGCGCCGTCGTTCAGGGAGACGCGGTAGGGCTTGCTGTCGTTGAGGTTGGCGGTGATCAGGTCCAGGTCGCCGTCGCGGTCCACGTCGGTGAACTCGGCGTCCACGGTGTAGCGCGACTCCTTGCCGATGCGCGCGTCCGTCTCGTCCGTAAAGAAGCCGCGGCCGTCGTTGATCAGCAGCCGGTCCTGCGGGTCCGCTCCCGCCACGAACGGCAGGTTGGCGAAGTACAGGTCCAGGTCCCCGTCGCCGTCCACGTCGGCCAGGTCCGCCTCGCGCGTCTCCTCGATCGCCGCGCGCAGGGGCAGGCGCTCCGGCGCGTCGGCAAAGAAACCGCGGCCATCGTTCAGCAGCAGCCGGTTGTCGTCCACGTTGCCGAACACCAGGTCCGGGTCGCCGTCGCCGTCCACGTCCCCCACCTCCACGTCCTGCGTGAGGTCCGCCACGGCCGGCAGGCGCTGGCGCGTCCCGTCGCTGAAGCGCCCGCGGTGGTTGATGAACAGGAAGTTCTGGCCGTGGTTGCCAAAGAGCAGGTCGGCGTCGCCGTCGCGGTCCACGTCCGCGGCGACCACGGACTGCGCGACCCCCCGCGCGGGAAGCAGGTCGTTCGCGAGGGTAAAGACGCCGCTGCCGTCGTTCAGGTACAGCTCGCTCATCCGGTCGTCCTCGCCGGCGATGGCGGCGTCCAGGTCGCCGTCGCCGTCATAGTCCGCCACGGCCACGTCCTCGCTGTCCCACGCGCCGCCGGGAACGTGTCCGGCGGGCGCGACGGTCATCCGCCCCGTGCCGTCGTTCAGCAGCAGCACGTTGGGCTGGATCTCCTTGGCGATCAGCAGGTCCAGGTCGCCGTCGCCGTCCGCGTCGAACGCCTGGGAGTCCATGCTGCTGCCGGGGGTGTGCGGGACGGCGACCTCCACGAACAGGTCCTGGCCGCCTCCGCTCGCGGCGGCGCCGGCGGTGGCGGCGGAGGGAAGCGCGGTGCCGTCCGCGCAGGCGGCGGCCAGGGAGAGCGCGGCGGCGCAGGCCACTCCGCGCACGCGGGGGCGGATCGAGAGATTGTGTCGCATGGGTGGATCTGGAGGGATGGGAAATCCGCGCGGGGACGTGGCGGGCGGATACGTTGCGAATCCATCAATTTCCTTCTCCGTCCCCTTTCCCGTCCGCGCGGTGGTGCGAAGACGGCTGCGGGCGTGACGAGCGGCGGCGCAGGCGGGACGGACGGCTGACGCGTGAGGAACGGACGTTCCGCGAGGTGCGGAACTTGATGAGGGGCATT
>DASQBH010000152.1:0-3620 GCA_035635315.1 Longimicrobium sp. | reverse complement strand
CTTGCCATCAGGCATCTCAGTGATAATCGACAATCTCCACGCGTTCCGGACCCTCTTTAGTTCACCAGAAGCTGATGCGGTACTGCAGATTGATCCGGATGCTGTACTGGCCGTCTCTGCGTCCCTTCAACTGCTCCAGGCGGTTCCCAGGCAGAAGTGTCAGGTCCGAAAGGGATCGTGCCAGGTCAAGCGCCTCGAGCCGTTTTCTGGCAGCCCGCCACAGCGTTTGCGGGCAGGCATGCCGAGCGTCACGGGTGTCGTTGGCTTCGAATACGTCGCGGGTGCCTTCATCCTTGAACGAGACGATCATTGTGCCGTCCGGGATCGGGTGGCGGTGGACTGCTCCTTACGCCGCCGCGCACCTGATCCGTCAGCACGAGTGGACTATAACGGATTACGTTATACGTGGCAATAGATGGACAGAGTGCGCAGGCGGCGCGCACATCCTGCCGTTCGGGCGCAGATTGCGCAATGGGGGGCACTTAACCCGTTCCAGCGGTGGCGTAAGGTGAACGTGGTAAACGGATCGGCACGCGATCTGCCGCCGTGCACCGGCCATGAGCACTCCACGAATCTTTCTGCTGTCGCCCGCGTTTTGCGGGGGCAAGCGCGGCCAGCTGGTGATGCGCGACGCCGCGTCGTTTCCGCTCGCGCGGCAGCTGCGCACGCCGCAGGGCGCGCCGCTGGGCGAGGTGTTCAGCTTTCTGAGCGGGCTGTACTTTCGCGGAAAGATGGCGTACGTCCAGGCCTTCTCACGGCCGCCGGAGGGGCTGCCGGGCGCCCTGGTGATCACGCCCACGCGCGGGCTGGTGCCACCGGAGTCGCACATCACCCTGGCGCTGCTGCGCGAGTGGGCGGAGCAGGGGGACGTGGCGCTCACCAACCCGCGCTACCGCCGGCCGCTGGAGGAGCACGCCCGCACCTTGGACGAGGCCGCGGGGCCCGAGACCTGCTACGTGCTGCTGGGCAGCATTGCATCCGACAAGTACGTGGACGTGCTGACGCGCATCTATGGCGAGCGACTGCTCTTTCCCGTCGACTTCGTGGGCCGCGGCGACATGAGCCGGGGTGGACTGATGCTGCGCGCCGCCAAGGACGGCCCCGAGCTGGAGTACGCCCCCGTGCTGGGCGCCGTCCGCAAGGGAAAGCGTCCGCCCAAGCTGGAACCCCGCCGCTGGAAGGACCGCACGTGACCCCACGCGCCGCCGCATCCACACCGTCCGCATCCTCCGCCCGAAAAAAGCCGGCGCCGCGCGCCAGGCCCGCGCCGCCCAACGTGGCCGACGCGGACGTGTCGCCCGACATCATTCCCGAGAAGGGCAAGCAGTGCGAGGTGCGGGTGGGCGGGCGAAGCGTGCGCCTGACCAACCTCAACAAGCCGTTCTGGCCGGAGCTGGGGCTCACCAAGGGCGACCTGCTGCGCTACTACGTCGCCGTCGCCCCGTACCTGCTGCCGCACCTTGTCGACCGGGCGATGGTGATGAAGCGGTACCCCAACGGGTGGAAGGGACCGTTCTTCTTCATGAAGCGCACGCCGGAGAACGCCCCGGCGTGGCTGAAGACCTGCTCCATCGAGCACGCCAGCAAGAGCGTGATCGACTTTCCCATGGTGCAGAACCTGGCCTCGCTGCTGTGGGTGGTGAACCTGGGGTGCATCGACCTGAACCCCTGGTACGCCCGCTGCGACGACACCAACCGCCCCGACTTTCTGCACTTCGACCTGGACCCCGTCCCCGGCGCGGACTTCGGGCGGGTGCGGGAGACGGCGCTGATGGTGCGCGACAACCTGCGGCGGCTGGGGATGAAGTCGTACGCCAAGACCACGGGCTCGTCCGGCATCCACGTCTACGTCCCCATCGTCCGCGGGCCCACGCAGAAGCAGGTGTGGAGCTTTGCCAAGGAGTTCGCGCGGGCGATGGAGAAGATCGACCCCGCGCTGGTGACGGCGGAGTACCGGGTGGCCAGGCGGCCGCGCGGGCGGGTGCTGGTGGACTACAACCAGAACGCGTGGGGGCGCACCCTGTCGTCCATCTACTCCGTCCGCGCCAAGCCCGGCGCCACCGTGTCGATGCCGGTGACGTGGGAAGAGGTGGAGGGAGGGGTGGAGCTGGAGGAGTTCACCCTGATGAATGCCCCGGAGCGCATCCGCCGCACCGGCGACCTGTGGAAGCCGGTGCTGGCCAAACGCGGGCGCTTCGACCTGGCGGACCTGCTGTGAGCCTGCCCATCCCCATCGACTACGCGCCGGCGGAAAGCGAACAGGCGAACGAGCTCCCCACCGGCGACGGCTGGCAGTACGAGCCCAAGTGGGACGGATTCCGCTGTCTTGCCTTTCGCGACGGCGACGAGGTGGACCTGCGCTCCAAGGCCGGCAAGCCGCTGGGCCGCTACTTTCCCGACGTGGTGGATGCCCTGAAGTCGCTCAACGCCAAGCGGTTCGTGCTGGACGGCGAGATCGTGGTTCCCGTGGGCGACACGCTGTCGTTCGAAGAGCTGCAGCTGCGCCTGCACCCCGCCGCCAGCCGCGTGCAGAAGCTGGCCGCCGCGCATCCGGCGCTCGTCGTCGCCTTCGACCTGCTGCTGGGGCCGCGCGGCGGGCCGCTGACGGACCGGCCGCTCGCCGAGCGGCGGGAAAAGCTGGAGGCGTTCGCCGGGCAGTTCTTTGGCGACCGCGTCCGCCTGTCGCCCGCGACCACGGACGCCAGGCGGGCCAGGGCGTGGCTGGAGCAGGGCGAGCGCGGGCTGGACGGGGTGATGGCCAAGCGGCTGGACCTGCCCTACCTCTCCGGCGAGCGCGCGGGGATGGTGAAGGTCAAGAACGTCCGCACGGTGGACTGCGTGGTGGGCGGCTTTCGCTACGCGCAGAAGGAGCCGGTCGTCGGCTCGCTGCTGCTGGGGCTGTACGGAGACGACGGGCTGCTGCACCACGTGGGCTTCTGCTCCAGCATCAGCCGCGAGGAGCGGAGGGAGCTCACGCCCCGGCTGGAGGCGCTGCGCAAGCCGCCCGGCTTTACCGGCTCCGCCCCGGGCGGGCCCAGCCGGTGGAGCGCCATGAACCCGCGCAGCACGGAGTGGGAGCCGCTTTCTCCCGAGCTGGTGGTGGAGGTGGGATACGACGCCTTTACCGGAGGGCGCTTTCGCCACGGAACGCGCTTCTACCGCTGGCGCCCCGACAAGGCGCCGGAGCAGTGCACCTTTGGCCAGCTGGGCCCCGCCGGCCGCTCGTCGCTGCGGATGCTGCAGGGCTGATCCGTCCGGACGGGGCGGCGGCACCTGTCCGCGTGAACGGACACCTGCGCCCCGCCCAGCCGCCCCTGGCGTGGCCCCCGGGGGTGGCGAGAACCCGCGTCCCTGCTCGCGTTCAGCCCCCATGACCCCGCACGTGGCTCGGTTGGTGCAGATTTACCCTGCCGCGCGAATCTGATTCAAACGTTCGCGTTGACGTCCGGAAGCCCGGACCGCATATTCGCGCCTGCCGGGGCCCGTGTTCCGGCGGTGCGCGCAGGCCGGGCGCACACCACCGTTCAGCAAGAGAAGAAACATGACGAAGACTGCAGTCCTTGCCGCCGTCGCCACGCTGGCCTTTGCCGGCACCGCGCAGGCGCAGATCTGCGCCGGGT
>DASQBH010000151.1:0-3352 GCA_035635315.1 Longimicrobium sp. | reverse complement strand
AGTGGCTGTACCTGAACCCGTGGCAGTACCCCGGGTTCAGCGGAAGCCTGTACTCCATCAAGGACTTCCACCGCCTCGCGGACGATCTGCGCCCAGTACTCCCACAGCCCCTGGCGGTCGTGCGGGGTCAGGTTGTCGATGTCGGCCAGGTCGCCCCAGACGGTGCGCTGCCCGGTGTCGGGATCCACCGCGTAGGGGCTCTTGACCTCGCCGTTCTCCCAGACGAACCAGCCGGGGTGCTCCTGGATGAGCGGCGAGTCCTTGGCCGTGTGGTTGACGACCATGTCCATCACCGGCTTCATCCCCATCTGCCGGATCTGGCGCAGGGCGTAGCGCAGCGGCTCCAGCGACGTGGGGTCGGCGCCCGCGGGGAGAAAGAGCGGGTTGATGCGATGGAAGTCCTTGATGGAGTACAGGCTTCCGCTGAACCCGGGGTACTGCCACGGGTTCAGGTACAGCCACTCGAACTCCATCTCCCGCGCGCGGCGGGCGTGCTCCGCCCAGCGCGTCGTCGGCCCGACCAGGCGCTGAAAGAGGTTGTAGATGAGGGGAGGCCTCACGCGCGGCCTCCCAGGATGGCGCGGATCCCTTCCAACGGCACCCACAGCCAGTCGGGGCGGTTGTTCATCTCGTAGCCCAGCTCGTACACGGCCTTCTCCAGCTCGAAGACGGCCAGCGCGCGCGCCAGCACGTCGGGGTCGCGGGGGATGATGGGCGAGCCCTGCGCCGCCTGCACGTACGCGTTCAGGAACAGGGTGCGCGCCTCGCGCTCCCACGCGGCGGCCCAGCGCTCCACCGACATCTGCACCCGCAGGTCTCCGCTCTTGTACTCGTTCATGGCCACGCGCACGGCGTAATTGAACGAGCGCAGCATGCCGGCCACATCGCGCAGCACCGTCTGCTTGCTCCGCCGCGTGGAGAGCGGTTTGGCGGGCTCGCCCTCGAAGTCCAGCACGTACCACTCGCTACCGCCGGGCGCGTTCTGGTCCGCCCGCAGCACCTGGCCCAGGTGGTAGTCGCCGTGGATGCGCACCTTGACGGTTTCTCCCGACAATGCGCGCAGGTCCTCGGCCAGGTGGCGCAGGTCGGGCGCGGCGCGCACCACCTCGCGCAGCGGCTCGCGCACGTTGGCGCTGAAGGAGCCGGGGATGGCCTCCAGCTGCCGCCTCAGGTCGTGCAGCACGGTGTCCACCTGCTTGCGGAAGCCCTCGATGGCGCGCTGCACGTCGTCCTCGCCCACGGGCTCGGGGGCGAAGGCGGCGTCGTCATCCACCGAGGCCAGCGCCAGGTGCATCCGCGCCGTGGTCTCACCCAGCCGCGCGACGGCGGGGAAGAAGTCGCCCGCCATCCGCCGCACCGCCTCCTGGCCGGTGACGGTGTCGGGGTCCGCGGCGCTGCGGCTGGCGGCGGAGAGGTATCGATCCAGCGCCTTGAGGGCCACGCTCCACGCGTCGCCGCCGTTGGGGACGAACTCGTAGACGCCGGCCACCGCGTGCTGCTCGCGGCCGTCTGCCGGCGTGTAGTCCATCCACCCGGCCAGCGCGGGGACGGAGCGGAAGCCGGCCTTTTCCACCAGGAAGCGCGTGACCTCCAGGTCCGGGTTGATCCCCGCCTCCAGCTTGCGGTAGATCTTCATCACCAGCCGGTCGCCGAAGATGATGGAGGTGTTCGACTGCTCCGCGCCCATCATCCGCACCGGCCCCCGCGGCGCATCCGCCAGCTCCACCGCCCCCGTCGCGTGGCCGGCGAACGCGCCGTGGCGCCCCTCGATCCGCCGCTCGCCGAGCACCGTGTCCAGCAGCGTGCCCGCGATGCGCCGCTCGGCGACGGCCTCGTAGACGCGCGCCTCGCCGCGCAGCGTGGCGTGCGTGACGATGGGCTCCGGCCCGGTACCCGGCGCGGCGACGGGGTGGAAGGTGGCGGGGAGGAGGTACAGGTCCCTGCCGCCCTCCATGAAGCGCACTTCAAGCAGCGCCAGGATGATGTTGGGCGCGCGCTCCGCGTGCAGCACGCCGTGGTCGTGCAGGCAGATCTCCTGCACCTCGCGCGCCTTGTCGCGGAACCAGCGCTGGCGCAGCAGCCACTCGCGCGGCAGGGCGCTGAACGCCTCGGCCACCGCCTGCGGATCGCCGATGAGCGCGGCTTCCTGCGCGGCCCACTCCTCCGGCATCTGCCAGAAGTCCTCGTCCCCCGCCGCGCGCACCTGCCGCAGCGCGAACCAGAAGAAGCCGTACGGGCTGAGGGTGATGGCGTACGGCGTATCGTCCACTGCGGGGAACGCCGTCTCGCCCAGCAGCTCGATCGGCGTGTACCCGCTGAAGCCCGGCAGCTCCAGCCGCACCGCCTGCGCGCTGCCGGAGAGGTTGTTGACCACCAGGATCACGTCGCCCTGGTATTCGCGCAGGTAGGCCAGGACGTGCGGGTTCTCCGGCTGCAGAAAGGTGATGGTGCCGCGGCCGAACGCCCGGTGCTGCTTGCGGACGCGGATGAGCCGCTTGGTCCAGTTCAACAGCGAGAACGGCGAGCGCTCCTGCGCCTCCACGTTCACCGCCTGGAATCCGTAGACGGCGTCGCTGATGGCCGGCAGGTACAGCCGCTCCGGCTCCGCGCGGCTGAAGCCGGCGTTGCGGTCCGGCGACCACTGCATGGGCGTACGCACGCCGTCGCGGTCGCCCAGCCACACGTTGTCGCCCATCCCGATCTCGTCGCCGTAGTAGATGATCGGCGACCCCGGCATGGTAAAGAGGATCGAATTCAGCAGCTCGATCTTGCGCCGGTCGTTCTCCATCAGCGGCGCCAGCCGGCGGCGGATGCCCAGGTTGATGCGCATCCGCGGGTCCGCCGCGTACTCGCGGTACATGTAGTCGCGCTCCTCGTCGGTCACCATCTCCAGGGTGAGCTCGTCGTGGTTGCGCAGGAACATGCACCACTGGCAGTCGTCCGGGATGGGCGGCGTGCGCTCGATGATCTCCACGATGGGCTTCCGGATCCCCTGCCGCACCGCCATGAAGATCCGCGGCATGAGCGGAAAGTGGAACGCCATCTGGAACTCTTCGCCGTCCGGCCCGAAGTACGGCCGCACGTCCTCGGGCCACTGATTGGCCTCGGCCAGCAGGATGCGGCCGGGATACTTGGAATCCAGCCGGACGCGGAACTCCTTGAGGATGTCGTGCGTCTCCGGCAGGTTCTCGCAGATGGTGCCTTCGCGCTCGATCAGGTAGGGCACGGCGTCGGCGCGGAATCCATCCAGCCCCCGCTCCAGCCAGTACTCCATCACCCGGAACATGGTCTCCTTGACCTCCGGGTTGTCCCAGTTCAGGTCCGGCTGGTGGCTGAAGAAGCGGTGCCAGTA
>DASQBH010000150.1:0-3650 GCA_035635315.1 Longimicrobium sp. | reverse complement strand
GGTGATCGACGCCGACCGGGATACGACGGCCTTCGGCTTCGTGACGAGCGCGTCCGCGCGCGTGGCGACCCTCCGCGACCGCCGCGGCACCCGGCACGCCTTTACCTACGACGCGGCGGGCAAGCTCGCCTCGGCGCGCCTGGAGATGACCGCCACGCCGTCGGCGGCGGACCTGGTGACCACCTTCCAGGCGGGGGAGAGCCGCGGGGTGGGTGCGTCGGTGCCGCTGGCGCAGGCGCATACGCTGCTGGACGGGCCGCGGACGGACGTGACGGACCACACCATGCTCTGGCTCACCTCCCAGGGCGCGCCGCGGCGCATTCGCGACGCCGTGGGCGGGGAGACCATCCTCAACCGCGCGGACGCGAACTTTCCCCAGCTGGTCACCTCGGTGCTGGGGCCCAACGCGCGCGGCGACAGCCTGGTGTCGAAGTCCACCGCGGTCTACGACGCCCGGGGACGGGTGAGCCGGGCCCGGACGGTGAACCCGCTGGGCAACGGCAGCCACATCGACACCTGGTACAAGTACGACGACCGCTGGGACACCCCCGACACCATCACCGCCGTCGGCATCGGCGACGTGGTGATGGCGTACGACACGCTGAACGGCAACCTGCGCTGGCGGCAGCAGGGCGGCTCGTCGCGGCGCGTCTCCTACGGCTACGACTCCTCCGGCCAGCTTGTCCGCGTGCAACACCCGGCCGACGCGCAGGGCCTGGTGGCGCGCGACACCATGGGGTACGACGCCGTGGGCAACCTGGCGTGGACGCGCACGCCGCTGGGCTACCTTACGCAGCACTACCGCGACGCGCTGGGGCGTGACACGCTGGTGCTTTCCCCCATACGCGCCGACAGCTCGTCGACGGTGGCGCAGCTGCAGGTGGCGGGGCTGCGCAGCCGCACGGCGTACGACCTGTCGGAGCGGGTGTGGATGACGGAGACCACCGGGCCGGAGACGCGCATCGAGTGGCAGGGGATCACCGCGTCCACCAAGCTGTTGAAGGTGCACGCGCAGTCCGTCACCACGCGCACCACCTACGACCGCGGGGGGCTGCCGCTCACCGTGGAGCGGTGGACGCTCCCCGACACCGCCGACATCAACACCGTCACCACGCAGTACGTGTACGACCGCGCGGGACGCAAGCGGCAGGAGCAGGAGGGGATGGGCGCGTGGGAGTACTTTACTCCCGACCCGGCCGGCAACGTGGTCACCTGGACCACCGGGCGGGGCCACCAGATCACCACCGAGTACGACGCGGTGGGGCGGCAGGTGCGCCGCAGCGTTCCTTCCGTGAGCTACGCCTCCTCGCCCCAGCCCTGCTGGGCGGTGGGGTTCAACGACTGCCCCTTCCCGCACTTTCCCAACAGCGGCTCCGGGTACCTGGTCCCGGGCGACACCTCGGTGTTCTCCTACGACGCGGCGGGGAACCTGGTGTACGCGGCCAACGCGGACGCCATCGTCAGCCGCTCCTACTACCCGGGCGGCGCGCTGCGGACGGACTCGCTGCGCATCGCCACCTTTGGCGCGGCCAACTACACGCAGCACGTGTACGGGATCAGCTATCGCTACGACGCCCAGGGGCGGCTGCGGGCGCTGGAGCATCCCGCCAACCTTGCCGGCAGCGTCGCGCAGGCCGACAGCTTTTCGTACACCACCTCCACCGGCGCGCTGGAGCGGGTGACCAGCCGCACGGGGCTGCAGTTCAGCTTTCGCTACGACGCCCTGGGGCGGATGAGGCAGGACAGCTTTCCCGGCGGCGAGAACACCTACGTGTACGACGCCGACGGGCGCCGGAAGTCGCGCGGCGGAACCGTGTACCACGATTCAACCCGCTATGACGCGCGCGGCAAGGCGCTGGTGAGCTGGGTGAACGGCCTGCCCAACCAGAGCACCTTCTACAACCACTACTCCGGGCTGGGCAACCTGGTGGGGACGGACTGGACCAACCTGTCCAACGCCGCGCGCAACGTTGAGGAGATGATCGTGGACGGGCTGGACAACGTGCGGTGGCATCGCACCGCCAACGACCAGACCGCCGTGGCGCCGGAGCACTGGTACGTGTACGACCCCGGCAGCACGCGGCTCAAGGACATCCTGTTCTCCATGCCGTCCAACGCGCACAACCCCGCGGCGTACAACCCCGACGACACGCACCGCACCTACGACGCCGGGGGCAACGCGTACCGCGGAAACACCATCGTGGGGGCCAACGGCACGGGGGCGGGATACTCCCGCACCTACACCGCGTCTTACTTCTCGGCCGACGAGCGGCTGCGCGCGTACCAGCACAACCACGAGATCGAGCCCACGCGGCTGAACGGGCACGCCAAGCGCGGCTCCTTTGCCGAGTACTTCTACGACCCGCTGGGGCGGCGCATCCAGGTGCGCACGCGCCGCGACGGGCTCTGCTACGCCGGGCCGGACGCCAGCACGGTGGACTGCAGCGGCGGCATCGAACGCTACGTGTGGTCGGGCGACAACATCCTGTGGGAGATGCGGGGCCCCGGCGGCAACACGGCGACCCCGGAGCAGCTGAACCAGGTCAGCGCCGGGGGGGCCGAGTACGGAGTGGTGGGCTACACCCACGCGGGCGGGGTGGACCGGCCGCTGGTGGCGTGGAAGGGGTCGACCGTGGTGGTGCCGCACCTGAACTGGCGCGGGCTGTTCGGTAAGGGGACGGACGCCAACGGGTATCCCAGCGCGGCGGAGATCGAGTGGCCTGGCTTCCAGACCACCGCCAGCCACTCGCGCGCGCCCACGCAGCAGCCGACCGTGACGTGGTTCGGCAGCGTGCTGGAGGGGAAGCGGGACGCGGGCGGCCAGATGTACATGCGTAACCGCTACTACGACCCCGCTACCGGCCAGTTCACCCAGACAGACCCCATCGGGCTGGCGGGCGGGCTGAACACGTACGGGTTCGCGGATGGGGATCCGGTCACATATAGCGATCCTTATGGTCTAAGCGCGGAGGAGGTTTGCCCCCCGTGCGCTGTCGCAGCACCTGCCGCCGGTGGGAGCTTGATCGCGGCCGCGGAAGCCACTGGCGTAACAGCACTGGTTGTCGGTGCTGCGGCCGCTGCGTCCGAGGCAATCGACCGCGTTCAGGAGCGAACATACGTCACATACACGATGACCAATGCGTCCGGCCAAGTGTACTCTGGACGAACGAGCGGGTATGGTGATCCACAGTCGCTGGTGAATGCTCGCTATGCCTCTCACCACATGAGGGCACTGGGATATGGGAGCCCCAGGGTAGATCAAGCAGCCAGCGGGCCGAGCGGCTATCTTGCGATTCGTGGCAGGGAGCAGCAGCTGATTGATCACTATGGCGGTTCCCGGACTGACGGAGGGTCCTCGGGAAACAGCATTCGCGGGGTTGCAAAAAACAATCGCGTCAGAGGCCGGATCTATCATCGCGCCGCGAACGCAAAGTTCGGCGAACTGCACGAGTACACAGGAAAGTGATATGGCAAAGCGTGCTCTGACGGCGGAGGAGCTCTCCGAGCTTGATCAACTCCGCCAGCGTTCGATCCTGATTTGGGACTTCATGTCCCAGAAAGATGATCTGGTTCGAAGCTTGGCTGCAGAGGCAAAGAAAGCCGTTGAGACGGCCTACCATAAGCAGGATCTACGAGCCATGCGCGCCGCC
>DASQBH010000149.1:0-2499 GCA_035635315.1 Longimicrobium sp. | reverse complement strand
GACCGCGTCGAAGACGGTCTCCACGTTGGGCTTGGACCAGTAGTCGCCGTCACGCCCGTAAGCCGCGCGGTGCTCCGCCGCCGCGAGGGTGCGCGGGGCCGCGTCCAGCCAGTGGAACCCGCCCTGCCGCTCCACCACCTCCTGCAGCATGTACGCGGTGGCGCCGCCGGGCACGTCCTCGTCCAGAAAGAGCACCTTGCTGGTCTTCTGCAGCGACCGCACGATCGCGCCGTCCACGTCGAAGGGAAGCAGCGACTGCACGTCGATCACCTCCGTGCTGATCCCCACCGCCTCCAGCGCCGCCGCGGCCTCCATGGCGATGGCGCAGCACGCGCCGTAGGTGACCACCGTGCAGTCCGTCCCCTCGCGCATCACGTCCACCACCCCCAGCGGCAGGGTGAACGTGCCGATGTTGGCGGGGAGCCGCTCCTTGATGCGGTAGCCGTTCAGCACCTCGACCACCACGGCCGGGTCGTCCGAGCGCAGGAGCGTGTTGTAGAAGCCCGCCGCCCGCGTCATGTCGCGCGGGACGAGGACGTGCATCCCCCGCAGCGCGCCCAGCATCATCGCCATGGGCGAGCCGGAGTGCCACACGCCCACCAGCCGGTGCCCGCGCGTGCGGATGATGACGGGCGCCTTTTGCCCGCCGGCCGTGCGGTAGCGCAGCGTGGCCAGGTCGTCGGAAAGGATCTGCAGGCCGTACAGGAGGTAGTCCAGGTACTGGATCTCGGCGATCGGCCGCAGCCCGCGGATGGCCATGCCGATGGCCTGCCCCATGATGGTGGCCTCGCGGATCCCCGTGTCGCCCACGCGCAGGTGGCCGTAGCGCGCCTGCAGGTCCACGAAGCCCTGGTTCACGTCGCCCAGCCGCCCCACGTCCTCGCCGAACGCGATCACCCGCGGGTCGCGCTTGAGCGCCGCGTCGAAGCAGGCGTTGAGCACCTTGTAGCCGTCCACCTCGACCGAATCCTCCGTGTACTCGGCCGGCAGCACGGGAACGCGCGTGGCGGCCTCGCCGGACTCGGAGAGGAGGTGCGTGTGGTAGCGCTCCGCCATCTGCGCTTCCTGCTCGCGGCGCCAGCGCAGGAGGGGCTCCACGGCCGGCGTGCCCCGCGCGGCCACCAGCGCCCGGTGCGCCGCCACCGCCAGGTCGCGCCGGAGGGGCGTCTTGCGGCGGCGCAGCTCGTCGCGCTCGGCCTCGAGCCTGGCGCGCGCCTCGCCCGCGTCGGCCAGCGCGCCGTCGATGGTCGCCGCCAGCGCTTCGGCCTCCGCGTCGATCGGCGACTGGTACGCCTGCCACGCGGCGTCGCGGGCGGCGCGGACGTGCTGCACCTCCTCCTTCTCCAGCGCCTCCAGCTCATCGGCCGTGGCCATCCCCTGCTCCACGATCCACGCCCGCATGCGCGGCAGGGCGTCGTGCTCGCGCTCCCACTGCAGCCGCTCGGCCGACTTGTAGCGCGTGTGGCTGCCGGAGGTGGAGTGCCCCTGCGGCTGCGTGAGCTCCACCACGTGAACCAGCGCGGGAACGTGCTCGCGGCGGACGATCTCCGTCACGCGCTGGTAGGTGTCCACCAGGGCCGGGTAGTCCCACCCCTTCACCACCTCGATCTCGAAGCCCACGGGGCTCTCGGGGGTGCGGCGGAAGCCCTCCAGCAGCTCGGAGATGCTCCCCTTGGCCACCTGGATCTCGTTGGGGACGGAGATGCCGTATCCGTCGTCCCACACGGACATCAGCATGGGCACCTGCATCACCCCCGCGGCGTTCATCGCCTCCCAGAACACCCCCTCCGCGCACGAGGCGTTGCCGATGGTGCCGAACGCCACCTCGTCGCCGTTGCGCGAGAATTCGGTGAACGGGTGCAGCTCCTCCAGGTTGCGGTACAGGCTTGAGGCCCACGCCATCCCCAGCAGCCGGGGCATCTGCCCCCCGGTGGGGGAGATGTCGGCGGACGACTGGTAGCCCTCCGTGAGCGGAAGCCAGCGCCCCTGGCCGTCCAGCATGCGCGTGGCGAAGTGGGCGTTCATCCCGCGCCCGCCCGAAGCGGGATCGGCTTCGATGTCCGTGTGCGCGTAGAGCTGCGCGAAGAACTGCTGCACGTCCAGCAGCCCCAGCGCGAACATGAGCGTCTGGTCGCGATAGTAGCCGGAGCGCATGTCGCCGGGGCGGAACGCACGGGCCAGCGCCACCTGCGCCACCTCCTTGCCGTCGCCGAAGATGCCGAACATGGCGCGGCCCAGCATCACCTCCCCCACCGCCAGCGTGCTCACCTGGCGGCTGCGGAAGGCGATGCGGTAGTCCCGGATGATCTCGTCAGCTGTGAGCAATGGACGTATTCCTTGTAGCGGTGCTGGTCTCGCGGGCCCGAACGCGGCAGTCGTCCGGTGCCCAGGCCACTTCGATGCCAGGCGGATTCAGAGCCGGCACGCAGGTGTGCTGGAAAGTACGTATGCCCGGCTGGACGTCCAGTCGGGCATGCACACTTCATCCTGGGCCGCCAC
>DASQBH010000148.1:0-11999 GCA_035635315.1 Longimicrobium sp. | reverse complement strand
GTTGGAGAAGCTGGTGAAGGTGTGCGCGTTCTGGATGCTCAGGTACAGCCGCGTCCCCTCGCCCGCCACGCCTACGCGGCTGGTAAGGCTGGGCGGAATGCGCCACCCCAGCAGCACGTTCTGGATGCGCAGGTACGACGCGTCCTCGATCCACCGGTCGCTGTTCACGCGGGCGTTGTCGGCGCCCGCGGCCCCGAACACCGCGCGCGGGTCGTCGGTGTCGGTGTTCTGCGGCGTCCAGGGGTCCAGGTCCGCCCGGTAGTTGCTGTTCTCGTCCATGCGGTCGGTCCAGAAGCGCACCACGTTGAACGACTCCCCCCCGTACGCGCCGCGCATGGCCAGCCCGAAGCTGAAGGCCCGCCAGTCGGCGTCCAGGGTAAAGCCGGTCTCGAAGTCGGGGATGGCGCTTCCCGCCACGTAGCGGTCGTCCAGGTTGATGAGGCCGTCGTCGTTCAGGTCGGCGTAGCGGATGTCGCCCGGCTTTGCGTTGGGCTGGATGACCGTGCCGTTGCTGCTGCGGTGCGCCTGCACCTCGGCGTCGCTCTGGAACAGGCCGTCCGTCTTGAGCACGAAGAAGTCGCCGATGCTGCCGCCCACCGCCGTCCACGCCACGCTCTCGATTCCGGCCGGGATCGGCTGGTTGTCGTTGCCCAGCGACACCACCTCGTTGTCGATGGTGGTGAGGTTGGCGCTCAGGTTGAGGTTCAGGTCGCCGCGCGCCAGCTGCAGCTGCGCGCCGAACTCGAAGCCCCGGTTCTGGATGGTGCCGGCGTTCACGTACGGGGCCCCCACCGCCCCCAGGCTCCAGGGGATGGGCGCCTGCACCAGCAGGCCGTCGGACTCGCTGACGTAGTAGTCGGTGGTAAGGCGCAGCCGCTCGTCCATCAGCGCCAGGTCCACGCCCACGTTCCACTGCGTCTGGTCCTGCCACCCGATGGCGGGGTTGGCCAGCTGGGTCTGCGTGGACCCCGTGGCGACGCCGCCGCCGAACGGGTACGCCTGGTTGCCCACGATGGCCGCCGCGTACTCGAAGTCGCCGATGTCCTGGTTGCCCAGCGAGCCGTAGCTGGCGCGCAGCTTCAGGTAGTCCGCGCCCCCCAGCACCGGGATGCCGCCGAAGAACCGCTCCTCGCTCACCACCCACCCCGCCGACCCCGACCAGAAGTCGGCCCACTTGCGCTCCGGGCCGAACCTGCTGCTGCCGTCGCGGCGAAAGGTGCCGGTGAGCAGAAAGCGGTCGTCGAACGAGTAGTTGGCGCGCACCAGGTAGCCCCGCAGCGCGCTGGGGATCTCGTAGCCGCGGTTGGCGAAGTTGGTGGTGCCCGCGTCGATCTGGGTGATGTCCTCGTCGTTGAAGCCGCGGCGGTACGCCTCCAGCCGCTCGAAGCGGTCGGTCTTCTCCGAGATGCCGGCCACGGCGTTCAGCGCGTGCCCGGAGCGGTTCCCCTCGAAGGTGAGCAGGTGCTCCGCCATGTAGCTGGTAAAGCTGTCGCGCCGGTCCGTGGCCTCGTTGAAGGTGGGAACCGTGTTCTGGCGAATCTGGCGCTGGCGCAGGAACTGGTTCCAGTTGGTGTCGACGTAGTCCACGCCCAGGTTGAGCCGGTAGCGAAAGCCCAGCGGCAGGTTAAGCTCGCCGAACACGTTGCCCAGCACCCGGTTGCTGGCGTCGCGGTTGTCCTCGCGCTCGAATGCGCCCACCGGGTTGGTGCCGAACGAGGCCAGCGAGCCGCCTCCGCTGCCGTAGCCGTAGCCGCTCTCGTTGTCGGGGTCGTACACGGGAATGCCCGGCTGCAGGCGCACCGCGTCGATGAGCGGAAAGCCCACCACGTTGTCGCGGGTGCTGCGGCTGACGGCGGCGTTCTGCCCGATGCGCCAGCGGCCGCCGCGCATCTCGCTGTTCACGCGAAAGCTGAAGCGCTCGAACCCGGTGTTGATGACGGTGCCTTCCTGCTCGAACCACCCCGCGCCCAGCAGGTAGCTGGCGTTGTCGGTGCCGCCGGCCACGGAGACGTTGTGGTCCTGGATGTTGCCCGTCTGAAAGACGGCGTCCTGCCAGTCGGTGTCGTACTGCCAGGGGGTGTTGTCGGGGGCCAGCCCCGCGTTGGTGCGCGCCATGTTGTTGATCTCGCGCCAGCGGCCGGCACCCGCAAAGTCCAGCCGGCGCGCCACGTCCTGCACGCCGTAGTACGAGTTCACGCTGATGCGCGGCGCCCCGGCGCGTCCCTTCTTGGTGCTGATGATGATGACGCCGTTGGCGCTCTGCGCGCCGTACTGCGCGGCGGCGCTGGCGTCCTTGAGCACCTGGATGCTCTCCACGTCCTCGGGGTTCAGGTTGGGGTTCTGCTGGGTGTACATCCCGTCCACCACGTACAGCGGCGACGTGCCCCCCAGAAAGTTCTGCCCGCGGACGATCACGGCGCTCTGCTGGCCGGGCTCGCCGGTCGACGTCACCGCCACGCCGGGAATGCGGCCCCGCAGCGCCTCTTCGAGCGTCCCCACCTGCTGGTCGTCGATCTGCTCGGCGCTGACCTCGGCCACGGCGTCGCTCACCGTGGTGCGGCGCTGCGTGGTGTAGCCCACGGCCACCATGGTGTCCAGCAGCAGCATCTGCGCGGCCAGCTGGAAGTTGGCGTTCGTCTCGCCCCCGGCGGTCACGTTCACCGTCACGCTGGACGAGGCCAGCCCCAGCCGCGACGCGCGCAGCTGGCGGCTCCCCGCGGGCACGCCGGCCAGCGTGTAGCGCCCACCGGCGTCCGTGCGGGCGCTGAGCGTGGAGCCGACCACGACCACGGTGGCGTCGGCGATCGGCTCGCCGCCGGCGCCGAGGACGGTGCCGCTTACGCGCCCGGTGCCCTGCGCGTGCAGCGGCACGGCGCCCAGCCCCAGCAGGAGAGCCAGGCAGGCGGCGGCGCGAAGCAGCGCGGCGGCGAGCCTGGAGTTTCGTACGACAGGCGTTCTCATGGACGTTCCCTCAGTGGGAAGCGGGTGAAACGGGCCGGCCGCGCCCGCGGCCGGGGTCAGAAGAACGGGTGTTGCCGGCGGGCCGGCGCGCGGGGGTGAACGGCTGGGGGGCGTGGCGCGCATGGGCGTTCCGGCGATCAGGGGGGACGGGTGCGGCGCGGGCGGTCCTCTGCCCGCGCGTGGTTTCGATCCGACGGACGGTCACGAAAAAGACGGGGAGCCGGGGACGGGCGCGGCGCCCGTCCCCGGCTCCCCGATGGTCAGCGGCCTGCCGGGCCCGCGGCGGCGGCGGCGTCCGGCGCCACCCGGATGCGGGCCGGGCGCCGCGCCGCGGCGGCCTGGGCCACGGGGCGGGTGGAGTCCCGCACCACCAGCTCGGCCTCCAGGTAGACCTTCTGCGGCGGCAGCGCCTCGTGCGACTCGATGTGGCCGATGAGCAGCTCCGCCGCGCGCCGGCCCATCTCGGCCTTGGGCATGCGCACGGTGGTCAGGCGCAGCGGCAGGTAGTCCAGCAGCGCGATGTCGTCGAAGCCGATCACCGACACGTCGTCGGGGACGCGGATCCCCAGCTCGGCCAGGGCGCGGCACAGCCCCAGCGCCACCAGGTCGTTGTAGCAGGTGACCGCCGTGGGCCGCTCCGCCGCGGGGCGATCGCGAAAGTACTCCAGCCCCGCGCGGTACCCGTCCTCCAGGTGCGCGCCCGCGCGGACCACGTCGGCGTCGGTAAAGATCACGTGCGACCCGCTGCACGCCCGCCGCACCCCGTCGATGCGCTCCTGGCTGTGCGACGAGTATTCGGGCCCGGCCAGGTGGACGATGCGGGTGTGTCCCTGCTCGATGAGGAACTCCACGGCGCGCTGCGAGGCCTCCTCGTTGTCCACGTCGATCAGGCTGGCGGGAACGCCGCGCAGCTCCTCGAGCAGGACGAAGGGAAAGTTGCGGCGCTTGAGCTCGAACAGGTGGCTCAGGTCGGCGTCGACATCGAGGACGGGGGTCAGGATCAGGCCGTCGACTTCCTTGCGCTGCAGCAGCTCCACCGCTCGGCGCTCGGCCCCGTGCCCGCCCTCGGAGCTCACCACCAGCAGGGTGTAACCCGCCTCTTCGGCGATGGCCCGGGCGCCGGTGATCACCTCGCCGTAGAACGGGTTGTCGATCTCCTTGATCACCAGCGCCAGGCTGCGCATCTGCTGCCCGGGGCTGCGGCCGTCGGGGCCGCTCTTGCGGTAGTTGAGCGACTGGATGACGGCCACCACGCGGTCGCGGGTGCTGGTCTTTACGGTGCCGGTGTCGTTCAGCACGGCGCTGACGGTGGCCTTGCTCACCCCCGCCAGCCGCGCGACGTCGTTGATGGTCGGCTGCTTCTTCATGTGGACTGAAACAGGGGTGGGGCGGGGGATTTCACGGTCGGGTGAACCGCGGCTGAACTGCATTGAACAGGTTCGGGTGCGTTCAGGTTAGAGGTTCGGGTGTGGGCTGTCAAGCATCATGTTCAGTCACTGTCCAAATCCCCGGGTTCTTCCTCGATCCTGATCTCGTCCGCTTCGGTCCTGGGTGGGCGACTCCACGCGAAGGCAGGCATCTACTGCATTGTCTCACGCAGAGTCAGCAGAGTTAACAGAGTTTTCTCGTGCTGATCCCGGGCCTTTTGCCGAGCGCCATCGATCTCGTCTGCGTTCTTTCGTGGACGCGGCGCAGCTTGGACCTCGCACCACACAAACTCTGTTGACTCTGCTGACTCTGTGTGAGGCCCAATCTGTTTCTGGTGATGGCGGTGAGCGGCAGGAGTGCGATGGAAGCGGGTGGAGAAGGTGCTTGACAGCGCGCACTCCGCAAATGTACTGTCTCTGAACCAATCTGAACCGTTTCGGATCAGTTCAGGCTCCGCGGCTTACGCGGGGCCGGTCCGTCGGGAAATCCCAGCCACCTACCTGCCCGAGCCGCCCCATGTCGCTGCTGCCCCGGTTCCGAACCTTTCTGCGCGCGGGCGTGCTGTCCGCGCTGGTCCTCGCGCCGCTGGCGGGCTGCCGCAAGGAAGACGGCGGCGGGGGAGGCGCGGGCGGCGCCGCGAGCGAAGAGAAGTGGACGGTGGGCTTTTCGCAGATGGGCCACGACAACCCGTGGCGCATGGCCCAGACGGCCAGCCTCAAGGAAGAGGCGGCCAGGCGCGGCTACGAGCTGGTGGTCACCGACGCGCAGGACCAGACGGCCAAGCAGGTGGCCGACGTGGAGGACCTGATCGCGCGGCGGGTGGACGTGATCCTCCTCGCCCCGCGCGAGTTCGAGGGGCTGGCGCCGGCGCTGCTGGCCGCGCGCGAGGCCAATATCCCCGTGATCCTGGTGGACCGCGAGGCGGAGGGGACGCCGGGCGAGGACTTCGTCACCTTCCTGGGCTCGAACTTCATCGAGCAGGGGCGCCGCGCCGCGGAGTGGCTGGTCAAGGAGACGGGCGGCACGGCGGGGATCGTGGAGCTGACCGGCACCCCCGGCAGCTCCGTGGCGGCGGACCGCGCCAAGGGCTTTCGCGACGTGATCGCGCAGCACCCGGGGATGAAGATCCTCGCCTCGCAGACGGGCGAGTTCAGCCGCGCCAACGGGCAGCGGGTGATGCAGAACATCGCGCAGTCGCTGGGCACGCAGATCACCGCCGTGTACGCGCACAACGACGAGATGGCCCTGGGCGCCATCCAGGCCCTGCGGGCGTCGGGGCGCACGCCGGGGACGGACGTGAAGATCGTCTCCATCGACGGCCAGCGCGCCGCGCTCGAGGCGATCCAGCGGGGCGAGCTGGGCGCCACGGTGGAGAGCAATCCGCGCTTTGGCCCCATCGCCTTCGAGACCATCGAGCAGGTGCGCAAGGGCGAGCAGGTGCCCACCAAGAAGCTGATCACCGACCGCTTTTTCGACCGCACCAACGCCGCGCAGTTCGTGGCGGAAGCGTACTGAACGGCAAGTGCGAAAGTGCGGAAGTGCGAGAGTGCGAAAGTAACGGATTCGCGCCTCGCACCTCCTCCACTTTCACACTTTCGCACTCTCGCACTCTCGCACTCTCGCACTCTCGCACTTCCGTCCATGACGAGCCCGCCCCCACCCGACGCCCCCCCCATCCTCCGCATGGAGGGCATCGTCAAGCGCTTCGCCGGTGCCACGGCGCTGGACCGCGTCGACTTTGAGCTGCGGCGCGGCGAGGTGCACGCGCTGGTCGGGGAGAACGGCGCGGGAAAGAGCACGCTGATCAAGATCATGACCGGCGCGTACACCCGCGACGGCGGCCAGATGTGGCTGGAAGGCGAGCCGGTGGACTTTCGCACGCCCGCCGCCGCGCAGGCCGCCGGGGTGATCGCCGTGCACCAGGAGATCCACCTGCTCAGCTACCGCACGGTGGCCGAGAACGTGTTCCTGGGCCGCGAGTCGCGCCGCTGGGGGATGATCGACTGGGGGCGGATGCGCACGGAGACGGCGGAGCTGCTGCAGCGGCTGGGGCTCGCCATCGATCCCGTCGCCGTGCTGGGCTCGCTCAGCACCGCGCAGCAGCAGATGGTGGCCATCGCGCGCGGCGTGTCGCTCGGTGCGAAGGTCCTCGTCCTCGACGAGCCGACCAGCTCGCTGGCGGAGCGCGAGGTGTCGATCCTATACGACCTGATCCGCCAGCTGCAGGCGCAGGGCACCGCCATCGTCTACATCAGCCACCGATTCGACGAGCTGTACACCGTCTGCGACCGCGTCACCGTGCTGCGCGACGGCAAGCTGGTCGGCACCCATCGCATGGCGGAGCTGGAGCGTCTCGATCTCGTCTGCCTGATGCTGGGCAAGGCGCGCGAAGAGCTGCGGCAGGGCACCACCGGCTTCGGCGCCAGCCAGGCGGAGGCGGACGACGCGGCCCCGCTGCTGCGCGCCGAAGGGCTGCGCCGCGGGCAGAAGCTGCGCGGCGTGTCGCTGGACGTGCGCAAGGGCGAGATCCTCGGATTGGCGGGGCTGCTGGGCTCCGGGCGCACGGAGACGGCGCGCGCCCTCTTCGGCGCGGACCCGGCCAGGGAGGGGACCATCCACCTGGACGGCAAGCGGCTGGATCCGCGCACCCCGGACGACGCCATCGGCGCCGGGATCGCCTTTGTCTCCGAAGACCGCAAGGGCGAGGGGATCATCCCCGAGCTGTCCGTGCGCGAGAACCTGACGCTCGCCGCGCTGCCGACGCTCACCCGCGCGGGGATCGTGGACCGGGCGAAGCAGCGGGAGATCGTCGACCGGTTCATGAAGCGGCTGGGGATCAAGGCCACCAGCGCCGACCAGAAGATCCGCGAGCTTTCCGGCGGCAACCAGCAGAAGGTGCTGCTGGCCCGCTGGCTGTGCATGAACCCCGCGCTGCTGATCCTGGACGAGCCCACCCGCGGCATCGACATCGGCGCCAAGGCCGAGATCCAGTCGCTCATCAACGAGCTGGCCGAGAGCGGCCTGGGCGTGCTGATGATCAGCTCGGAGCTGGAGGAGCTGGTGGAGGGGAGCTCGCGCGTCGTCGTTCTGCGCGACGGCCAGAACGTGGCCGAGCTGCGCGGCGACGGCATCAGCCAGCAGTCCATCATCCACGCCATGGCCGAGGGAAGTGCGGCCGCGGCCCCCGCCCCGCTGGAGGCCTGACCCGATGAACGCAACGGCAGCCGTGGGCCCGGCGCGCGGCGGGGGGACGGCGGGGCGATGGTGGAGCGCGCTGGGCGCCACCGGCGGCGCGGTGGTCGCGCTCGTCGTCCTCGTGGTGGGGAACGCGATCTTTACCCCCAACTTCGCCAGCGCCGGCAACTTCTGGAACGTCCTCTCCCAGGTCTCCATCACCCTGCTGGTGGCGGTGGGGATGACGTACGTGATCGCCACCGGCGGCGTGGACCTTTCCGTCGGCAGCGTGATGGCCGTCTCCGCGGCCGTGGCGGCGGTCACGGTCGACCAGGGGATCTGGATCGCCATTCCGCTGGCGCTGCTGGCGGGGATGGCGGTGGGGCTGCTGAACGGCGCCTTCATCTCCTACTTCAAGGTGCAGGCGATCGTCGTCACCCTGGCCACGCTGCTGGCGGGGCGCGGGCTGGCGCAGATCATCAACCGCGACGGCGCCCTGCTCACCATCGACGACCCCGGCTTCCTGGTCCTGGGCCGCGGCACGCTGGGCCCCGTGCCCGTGCAGGTGCTGATCGCCGCGGCGGTGGCGGCGCTGGCCGTCTTCGTCCTGCGCGCGACGCCCTTCGGCCGCTACGTGCTGGCGGCGGGGGGCAACGCGCCGGCCGCGCGGCTGGCGGGCGTTCCCGTCAACCGCACGGTCGTCTCCGTCTACGTGATCAGCGGGCTGCTGGCCGGGCTGGCCGGGCTGGTGGACGCCAGCCGGCTGGGCGCCAGCGCGGCCGCCAGGATCGGCCAGGGGGCGGAGCTGGACGCCATCGCGGCGGTGGTGGTGGGGGGCACGCTGCTCAGCGGCGGCCGGGCCACGCTCCTGGGCACGGTGGTGGGCGCGCTGATCATGCAGGTGATCGCCACCAGCTTCAACATGCTGCTCATCCCCTATCCGTGGGCGCAGGCGTTCAAGGCGGTCATCATCCTCTTCGCCGTCTACCTTCAGCGCGAGAGGCGGGTCTAGTGACGGACCAGGGACAGGTGGGCGGATCCGCCCCCGCGGTCGCCGTCCGCGCCGCGCCGGCGGAAAGCCATCCGGCGGGCGCGGGGAGTGGCGTCCCCGCGCGGCGGACGCCGGCGCTGCGGGCGAAGGCGGCGTCCATGCTGCAGCGGCAGGGCGCGGTGGTCGCGCTGATCGCCGTCTGCATCTTCGGCTTCGCGCGCTACGCCACGTTCCTCACGGAAGAGAACCTGTGGAACGTGCTGCGGCAGAACAGCGTCCTCGGCTTCGTGGCGCTGGGGATGACGATGGTGATCCTCACCGGCGGCATCGACCTCTCCGTGGGCTCCGTCCTGGCGCTGGGCGGGATGACGGCCGCGTACCTCTCCGGCTACGGGACGCTGGCGGCGGTGGCGGGCGGGCTGGGGGTGGGCGCGCTGGCGGGAACGCTCAACGGCGTGCTGATCACCCGGGCGCGCATCCAGCCCTTCATCGTCACCCTGGCGATGATGATCGCGGTGCGCGGCCTGGCGCTGGGGGTGAACAACGAGAACTCGGTGCGCGTGGACCGCGGCGCCGAGGGGCTGATGTGGCTGGGGCGCGGCCGCCTGTTCGGTGGGCTGCCCGTGCAGGTGCTGCTGGCGGCGCTGGCGTTCGGGGCCGGGTGGATCGTGCTGCGCTACACCCGCTTCGGCCGCTACGTCTACGCCGCGGGCGACCACCAGGACGCGGCGCGGCTGCTGGGGCTCAAGGTAGACCGCGTGCTCATCGCCACCTACGCCATCAGCGGCGTGCTGGCGGCGCTGGCGGGGGTGGTGCTGGCGGGCCGCCTGGGCGCCGGGCAGCCCTCGGCCGGCAACGGCATCGAGCTGGACGCCATCGCCGCCGTGGTGGTGGGCGGCACGCTGCTCAGCGGCGGGCAGGGCGGGGTGGGATCGACCGTCGTCGGCGTCCTTCTCCTGGGTGTGATCTTCAACCTCTTCAACCTGGAGGGGACGATCACGCCGTGGTGGCAGGGGGTGCTGCGCGGCGTCTTTCTCCTCGCCGTCGTCGTCGTCCAGGCGCGGCTGCAGAAGCGGGCGGCGCATGGCGGCTGAGGTGGATCCCGCCATGACGGAGACGGGCGCGCTGCTGGAGCACCCCCATCGCCGCTTCAACCCGCTCTCGGGCGAGTGGGTGCTGGTGTCGCCGCACCGGGCGCGGCGGCCCTGGCAGGGGCAGGTGGAAAAGCCCGCGGCGGAGCATCGCCCGGCGCACGATCCCGGCTGCTACCTGTGCCCGGGGAACGAGCGCGCCGGCGGCGAGCGGAACCCGGACTACACGGGGACGTTCGTCTTCGACAACGACTTCGCCGCGCTGACGCAGGACGCGCCGCAGGCAGAGGTGGAGGTCGGCGGGCTGCTGCGGGCGCGCAGCGAGTCGGGCGTGTGCCGCGTGGTCTGCTTCTCCCCGCGCCACGACCTGTCGCTGCCCGACCTGGAGCCGGCCGCCCTGCGCGGCGTGGTGGACGTCTGGGCGGAGGAGTTCGATCGGCTGGGGAGCCGGCCGGACATCAACCACGTGCAGATCTTCGAGAACAAGGGAGAGACGATGGGGTGCAGCAACCCCCACCCCCACGGCCAGATCTGGGCGCAGCGCTCCGTCCCCATGCTCCCCGCGCGCGAGGGCGAGCGCCAGCGCGAGCACTTCGCCGATCATGGACGGACGCTGCTGCACGACTACCTGAGGCTGGAGCTGGAGCGCCAGGAGCGGATCGTCTGCGCCAACGACGGGTTCGTCGCCCTTGTCCCCTTCTGGGCCGTGTGGCCATTCGAGACGCTGGTCGTAAGCCGCCGCCCCGTTCCCGACCTGCTGGCGCTGCAAGACGCGGAGCGGGATGGCCTGGCGGACATCCTCAAGCGGCTGACGACGCGCTACGACAACCTGTTCGGCGTCTCGTTCCCGTACTCCGCCGGCCTCCACCAGGCGCCGACGGACGGGCAGCCGCACCCGGAGTGGCACCTGCACATGCACTTCCTTCCTCCGCTCCTCCGTTCCGCCACCGTGCGCAAGTTCATGGTAGGGTACGAGATGCTGGGCGAGCCACAGCGCGACGTGACGCCCGAGAGCAGCGCGGAGCGGCTTCGCGCCCTTCCCGAGACCCGCGCCATCGCGGGGGCCGCATGAGGCGGCTGTTGATGACGATATCCCTGACCACCGTTGCGCTCCCCGGCTGCGCCCCCTCCGCCGTGCAGGTGCCCGCGATCACGGGAGCCTACGCCAACCCCGTGCTTGACGCGGACTTTCCCGATCCCACGGTGATCCGCGCCCCGGACGGGATGTTCTACGCCTACGCCACCCAGACGGAGCGGAACGGGGAGATGATCAACATCCAGGTCGCCCGCTCGGCAAACCTGGTGGCGTGGCAGCACCTGGGCGACGCACTGCCGGCCAAGCCCGCGTGGGCCCGCCGCACGCAGGACTTCTGGGCGCCCCACGTCTCCGAGCACGACGGCACCTACTACCTGTACTACAGCGCCAGGCCCGACGCCGCGCTCCGCGACAGCACGCGCGGCCTCTGCCTGGCCGTGGCGACGGCGAGCCGTCCCGAGGGCCCGTTCACGGACCGCGGCGAGCCGCTGCAGTGCGGCTCCGGGTTCGTGAACATCGACCCCATGTCGTTCGATGATCCGCGGACCGGCAAGCGCCTGCTGTACTGGGGCTCCGGCTTTGGCTCCGTCAAGGTCCAGGAGCTTGCGCCGGACCGCATTTCCTTTGCGGCGGGGAGCGCGCCGGTGGACCTGGTGCACACCGTCGCCACGGACGATCCGGCCAACTACCAGCGGCTGGTGGAGGGGGCGTGGGTCGTCTACCGCGAGCCCTTCTACTACCTGTTCTACTCGGGCGACAACTGCTGCGGCCCGCGTGCCCACTACGCCGCGCTCGTCGCCCGCTCGCGCAGCGCCACCGGCCCGTTCGAGACCATGGGCCAGGTCACGGGCACGGGGCGCAGCGTGGTGGTGGAGATGGGCGGGCGATGGGTGGCCCCCGGCCACAACTCGGTGATCACCGACGCCGCCGGCACCGACTGGATCGTCTACCACGCCGTGGACGTCAATCGCCCGCGGACAAAGGAGACCGACGACGTCAACACGCGCCGGGTGATGCTGATCGACCGGCTGGAGTGGGTGGATGGATGGCCGCGCGTTCAGGGCGGCCCGTCCGAGGGTCCGCGTCCGGGGCCGGTGGTGCGGTGAAAGGGTGACGGGGTGAGGCAGGCTTCCCGGCTATGCCGGGGAGGCCCTCTCCCCCGACCGCCCTTTTGCTCGTTCCTCGCAACGGCGGTCGACCCCTCCCCCAAACTGCGGGGGAGGGGTGGTGTGGGGCAGGGGATCGGGCGCTCCGAATGGGATTGCACTGCGTCCGCTGGCGCCCCCCTCCCCGGCCCTCCCCCACAAACAGCGTGGGG
>DASQBH010000147.1:0-2293 GCA_035635315.1 Longimicrobium sp. | reverse complement strand
CGGCGCCGCAGCGGTGAACTGCAGAGAATAGGGAATAGGGAATAGGGAATAGGGAATAGCCTGCAACGGCCACGTCCGCCGGTCCGGCGCCCTCGCGCGGGACCGGCGGTTGCGTAGGGGGGCGCTTCGGACGGCGCGGAGTCCGCCCCCTCCGGGCCGGCACCACCGGCCCACCTCCCCCCAAACTGCTGGGGGAGGTTGGGGTGAGGCAGGGTGCGGAGTGCTTCGGACGGGGTGGTGCGAGGGGCAGGCACCCCCCTCCCCGGCCCTCCCCCACAAACTGCGTGGGGGAGGGAGAACGGCAGGAAGCCCGTGGCATCGGGTCGAAGTTTATCCCCTCTCCCGCTTGCGGGAGAGGGTGCGAGCCTGAGCGAGCGGGTGAGGGCCCCCCGGCGGGCGCAGTAGGATGCTGTCCGCCGAACCACCACCCCCGGCTTCCACCCAACCTCCCCCAGGGGTTTTTGGGGGAGGTGCGAGCCTAGGCGAGCGGAGGGGGCGTTCGCCGGGCCTGGACTTATCCACAGACACACATCTCCACCGGGAGCGACGGTTTGAACGTAGCGCGGCTGCTGCTGCCCGCGATCCGCTGGGACGCGGAGAGCGGCTTCGAGGGGTACCGGGAGACGATCGAGCGGGGGCTGGAGCTGGGCGTCGGGGGATTCATCCTCTTTGGCGGAGAGGCGAACGCGGTGCGCGCGCTCACGGACGAGCTGCACCGCCGCTCGCCGCACCCGCTGCTCATCGGCAGCGACCTTGAGCGCGGGGCGGGGCAGCAGTTCCGCGGCGCCACGCCGCTTCCCCCCGCTGCCGCGTTCGGCTGGCTGGACGACGAGGCGCTGACGGAGCGCGCCGGCGAGCTCACGGCCCGCGAGGCGCGCGCGCTGGGGGTGAACTGGATCTACGCGCCCGTGGCGGACGTGGACCTGGAGCCGGAGAACCCCATCATCGGCGTGCGCGCGTTCGGGTCCGCGCCGGACGCGGTGGCGCGGCACGTGGCGGCGTGGGTGCGCGGATGCGCCCGCGGTAGCGCCCTTTCGTGCGCCAAGCACTTTCCCGGGCACGGCCGCACCGTCGGTGACTCGCACATCGAGCGCCCCGCCGTCCGCGCCACGCGCGAGGAGATGGAGGAGGACCTGGAGCCCTTCCGCGCCGCCATCGCCGACGGGGTGGATTCGCTGATGACGGCGCACGTCGTCTACCCCGCGCTGGATCCGGAAAGCCTCCCCGCGACCCTCTCGCCGCCGATCCTGGAAGGGCTGCTGCGCGCGGAGATGGGCTTCGGCGGGCTGGTGGTGACGGACGCCATCATCATGGAGGGGATGACGGAGGGCGGCAGCGAGGCGGCGGCGTCCGTGCAGGCGCTGGCCGCCGGCTGCGACCTGCTGCTGTATCCGGACGACAACGACGCCGTGATCGCCGAGGTGCAGGCGGCGGTGGCGGACGGGCGCCTCCCCCGCGCGCGGATCGCGGAGGCGCTGGATCGGATCGCCGTGGCGGCGGAGCGGGTGGCGGGGCCGGCCGACGCGGCGTGGGGGCTGGACGACGACCGCCGCTGGGCGCTGGAGACCGCCCTCCGCAGCCTGCGCGTATGCCGGGGCGAGCCGGCGCTCCCCGCGGGGCGCGTGCGCATCGAGGAGATCGAAGACGACGGCGGCGGGCCGTGGCCTCCCTATCCGCGCCTCGCCTTTCCCGCGACCCTGCGTGCGTCCGGCGTCGAGATCACGGACGACGGCCAGGTGATCGTCGCGCTCTACTCCGACATCCGCGCGTGGAAGGGCCGCCCCGGCATCAGCGACGCCGCCCAGGAGCGCGTCCGCGCCATCACCGCCGAGCACCCGGACGCGACTGTCATCCTCTTCAGCCACCCCCGCCTTTCCGCCGACATCCCGACGGCGAAGAACCTGCTGGCCTGCTGGGGCGGCGAAGCCATCATGCAGGAAGCCGCGGTGGCGTGGCTGACGGGCCAGCGCGGCGGGATGGTAGGGCTGGCGGGCGGGTTGGACCGGTAACTCCCGAACGGGGACAGGTTTACTAATGGAGGCGTCCAGGGGGGCGCCTCTGTTCATTAGCCGCGAAGAAGGGAGGCCGAACAATGGTCCTTCGAGCTCCGGCACTCACGCCGGCACGATTCAATTCACTTAAAGGTGCTTCGGACGCGCAGGTAAAAGCGCGGTTCGAGCCGTGGATTCTGAAGCTGCACGACTTTCTGAATTCCCTCCCCTGTGTCGCCTCGGTCCAGCGCATCCGGAATCGCCAGTCGGAGGGGGCGACGACGTTCCAGGCGCAGAACATC
>DASQBH010000146.1:0-2129 GCA_035635315.1 Longimicrobium sp. | reverse complement strand
GGACCGCGGGACCCGAGGCACGATCACGCGTTCATCCTCCACGCGCTCCGCACCGCCGACACCACGGCGGACGGCGGGGGCGCGGAGTCCGACGAGGAGATCGCGGCGGCCGGGGACGAGGACCTGGATACGTTCGTCCGGAAGTGCCGTGAGGACGGGCTCCTTCCGCGCCACGTCACCGTGGCGCAGGCCCGGGCGGTGCGCGACCACCTGCGCAATCACCAGCGCGCCCTGGGCGAGTACTCCCCGCAGCCGCTCCCGGTCCTGCTCCACCAGTTCCCCGCCGGAGACAGCCTCACCGACCCCACGCGCGGCTGGGGCGCCTTTCACCCCGAGGGCTGGCTCCGGGTGACGCCCGTGCCGGGGACGCACCTCTCCATGATGCGGGCGCCGAACGCGGCCACCTTCGGCGAGGCGCTGTCGCGCGCGCTCGACGGGGCGCGCCGACCGCGCAACCCCACCTTGGCCACACACCACTTCGCACGCAGCCGTCCTTGAACACGCAGACCCTTTCGGCCGCCGAGCGCCTGGCTCTCCTGGAGCTGCTCGAGGCCACCGCGCCCAAGCAGGCCGCGCCGACGCTGGCGCAGATCGAGCCGGTGGACCGGAGCGGACCGCTGCCGCTGTCCTTTGCGCAGTGGCGGCTCTGGTTCCTGGATCAGCTCGGGATCCCTGGCGCGGTCTACCACATGCCGACGTACCTGCGGCTGAAAGGCGAGCTGGACCGGGACGCGCTGATCCGCGCGCTGGAGCGGGTCGTCGCCCGCCACGAGGCGCTGCGCACCACCTTCGCGGAGGTGGACGGCGAGCAGGTGCAGCGGATCGCGCCGGCGGAGGAGAGCCCCTTTCAGCTCGCCGAGCACGACTTCCGCGGCCACGCGGACGCCGGGGAGGAGCTTCGCCGGCTGCTGGCCGAGGAGGCGGTCGCGCCGTTCGACCTGGCACGCGGGCCGCTGATCCGCGGGCGTCTGATCCGCCTGGCCGACGATGACCAGGTGCTGCACATCAACATGCACCACATCGTCTCCGACGGGTGGAGCATGGGGGTGTTCACCCGGGAGCTGAGCACGCTCTACGCCGCCTTCCGCAAAGGCGAGCCGGATCCGCTTCCCGCGCTGCCGATCCAGTACGCGGACTACGCGGTGTGGCAGCGGCGCTGGGCGGACGGCGAGGTGCTGAAGGCGCAGGCGGAGTACTGGAAGAAGACGCTGGCCGGCGCGCCGGAGCTGCTGGAGCTGCCCACCGACCACCCGCGGCCGGCGCGGCAGGACTTCACCGGCGGCGAGATCTGGATCGAGCTGGACGCGGAGCTGACGGCGGGGCTGAAGGCACTGGGCCAGCGGCACGGGGTCACGCTGTACATGACGTTCCTGGCCGCGTGGGCGGTGGTGCTGAGCCGTCTCTCGGGCCAGGGGGACGTGGTGGTCGGCACCCCGGTGGCGGGCCGCGGGCGGCGCGAGATCGAGGGGCTGATCGGCTTCTTCGTGAACACCCTGGCGGTCCGGGTCCACCTCTCCGGCTCGCCCACCGTGGCGGAGCTGCTGCGGCGGGCCAAGGAGCGGGCGCTGGAAGCGCAGCAGCACCAGGACATCCCCTTCGAGCAGGTGGTGGAGCTGCTGCAGCCGGTGCGCAGCCTGGCGCACACGCCGCTCTTCCAGGTGATGTTCAACTGGCTGAACATGCCCGAGCGCAACCTGGAGCTCTCCGGGCTGACGCTGGCCTCCACGGGGGCTGCGCCGGGACCGGGGCCGCAGCCGGAAGCGGCCGCGCAGCCCGACGAGCCCTCGGAGGCCTCGGCGCAGTTCGACCTGACGCTCACCCTCTTCGAGCAGGGCGGGCGGATCGCCGGGAACATGGAGTACGCGACGGCGCTCTTCGATCCGGAGACGATCGAGCGCCACGTGGCCTATCTGCGGCGGGTGCTCGCGCAGATGGTGGCGGACGACCGCCGGAGCGTGGCCCGGCTGGAGCTGATGTCCTCCGCGGAACGCGCGCAGGTCGTCGAGGAGTGGAACGCGACGGAGCTCCCCTCGCCGGACGGCCGGTGCGTGCACGAGCTGTTCGAGGAGCGGGCAGGGGAGACGCCCGGCGCGACGGCGCTGGTCTTCGAGGGCGGGGAGCTCACGTAC
>DASQBH010000145.1:0-5387 GCA_035635315.1 Longimicrobium sp. | reverse complement strand
GTACCGAACCCGATCCCACTCTCCGGCAGGTGAGCATCTGCAGCGGATGAGAATCATTCGCAAGTTGTTGCAAATCGAATACTTGCGCGTTTCCGGGTTGGCCCGCACCTTGCTAAGGGTACAGGCAGTCGAACCCGAACCCGGAGGACGAACATGCAGAACCCCCTGGAGAAGTCGCTGCCGCAGACCTCGGTGGTGGGCGCTTGCACCGTCACGGACTGCAAGTTCAACGAGAACCACGAGTGCCACGCCGGCAGCATCGAGGTTCGCGTGAGCTCCAACGGTGCCGAGTGCGGCACCTACACCCCGGAGCGCAACACCCGCCCGCGCCCGTAGCGGCGCGGCGGCACCACGCTTCGAGGCGGGCGGGCGTCCAGGCGGGCGCCCGCTTCGCGTTTGGGGGATGGAGCGCTTCGACAGGCTCCGAGTCCGCCCCCTCCGGGCCGGCATCACCGCGTCTGCGACGCGGAGGCCCTCTCCCCCGACGGCCTTTTTGCTCGTTCCTCGCAACGGCCGTCGTACCCCTCCCCCAAACTGCGGGGGAGGGGTGGTGGCAGGCCGGATCCAGCCGCAGCGCGCTCGAACTCTCCCCTCTCCGCGAGGAACGAGCGGGGAGGGGCCGGGGGAGGGGCACCCCGCGCCGCGCACCATGCCCTCCGGCTACGAAGGTGCAGGCCAGTCCGCGCAGGCGGACTTCGTGTGTTTGTTGCAGCGAATTCATTCGCCCTTGCCAGCCCTGCGGCAACCCCCGGCGGAACATCCCACCCCCCTGCGCGGTTCCACGCACCCGCGCCGCTGGCACCCGCCGCGCCGGGGTGCTAAATCTCCCGCAAGAACGACCGTCCCCGCTTCCCATCCATCGCATGCGCCGCATCCGCCATCTCCGTATCCCCACCCTCGCCGCGCTGGCGGTCCTGCTGGCCGCCGCGCCCGCCGCCGCGCAGGGGAGCGTGGAGTACGACGTCCGCTTTCCCAACCGCGCGCACCACGAGGCCCAGGTCACCGCCACCTTTCGCGGCGTCCCCGCCGGCCGGCCGCTGCAGCTGCGGATGAGCCGCAGCTCGCCCGGCCGCTACGCGCTGCACGAGTTCGCCAAGAACGTCTACGCCGTGCGCGCCGCGGACGGGCAGGGGCGGCCGCTGGCGTTCACCCGGCCGGACCCGCACCAGTGGGACGTGGCGGGGCACGACGGCACCGTCACCGTGCAGTACACGCTCTTTGGCGACCGCGCGGACGGCACCTACGCCGCCATCGACGCCAGCCACGCGCACCTGAACGCCCCCGCCACGTTCCTGTGGGCGCGGGGGATGGAGAACGCCCCCGTCCGCGCGCGCTTCGAGCGGCCGGAGGGGTGGAAGGTGGCCACGCAGCTGGTGCCCACGGCAGATTCGGCCGTCTTTACCGCGCCCAACCTGCAGTACTTCATGGACTCGCCCGTGGAGGTGGGGCCGTGGGACGAGCGCAGCTGGACGGTGCCGGGGCCTGACGGGCCGCAGACCATCCGCCTGGCGCTGCACCACCTGGGGACGGCGGAAGAGGCGGACCGGTACGCCGAAAAGGCCAGGAAGGTGGTCGCCGAGCAGATCGCCGTCTTTGGCGAGGCGCCGCGCTTCGACTTTGGCACCTACACCTTTCTGGCGGACTACCTGCCCTGGGTGGCGGGCGACGGGATGGAGCACCGCAACAGCACCGTCATCATCAACCGGCGCCCCCTGGCCACGGGCGAGATGCCCAACCTGGGCACCCTGTCGCACGAGTTCTTCCACGCGTGGAACGTGGAGCGCATCCGCCCCGCCGCGCTGGAGCCGTTCGACTTTACCGCGGCCAACATGAGCGGCGAGCTGTGGTTCGCCGAGGGCTTCACCAGCTACTACGACGACCTGTTCATCCGCCGCGCCGGGCTCATCTCCGACTCGGCGTACGCGGCGGGGATCGGTGCGGGGATCGTCTCCCCCGTGGTCACGGCCCCGGGGCGGCGCTACTTCTCGGCGGTGGAGATGAGCATGCAGGCGCCGTTCGTCGACGCGGCCAGCTCCATCGACCCGCACAACCGGGGGAATACCTTTCTTTCCTACTACACGTGGGGGTCGGGGATCGGGCTGGGGCTGGACCTTACCCTGCGCACCCGCTTTCGCGGCGTTACGCTGGACGACTACATGCGGGCGATGTGGCGCGAGTTCGGCCGCGCGCAGACGCCCGAGCTGGCCCCCGCGCGTCCGTACACCCTGGCGGACCTGCGCCGCGTGCTGGGCGAGGTGACGCGCGACCCGGCGTTCGCGGACGACTTCTTCGACCGCTACATCGAGGGGCACGAGGTGGTGGACTACGCCGCGCTGCTCGCGCGGGCCGGGTTCCTGCTGCGCAAGCAGGCCCCGGGGCGCCCCTGGATGGGCGTGCCGCTGTCGCCGGGCGAGGGCGGCGTGCTGGTGGACGACTGGCCCCTCTCGCACGGCTCGGTGTACCAGGCGGGGCTCAGCGCCGACGACGTGATCGTGTCGGTGGACGGGCGGCCCACGCCCAACCCCGACGCGCTGCGGGCCATCTTGGACGCCCACGCCGCCGGCGACGTGGTGCAGGTGGAGTGGATGCAGCGCGGGCAGCGCCGCGGCGGCCCCATGACGCTGGCGGAGAACCCCGCGCTGGAGGTGGTGGCGTACGAGGTGGCCGGGATGCCGGTGACGGCGGAGATGCGCGCGTTTCGCGAGGCGTGGCTGGGCTCGCGGGCGGCACGATGACCCTGTGGAGAACGAGAATGCGAGTGCGCGTGCTGGCGGTGGGAGTGTTCGCGGCGGCCATGGTCGCCGTCGCGGCGTGCAGGGAGGGAAGGTCCAACGAGGGAGAGGAAACGCCGATGGAGCCGACCGCGCCCACCGTGGCCGTGCAGCAGATCCGCAGCTATCCGCATGATTCCACGGCGTTTACCCAGGGGCTGGTGTGGCGCGCCGGCACGCTGTTCGAAAGCACCGGCCGCTACGGCGAGTCGTCGCTGCGGCGGGTGGAGCTGGAGACGGGGCGGGTGCTCCAGAAGGTGGACCTGGCCGACAACTACTTTGCCGAAGGGCTGGCCGCGGTGGGCGACACGCTCTACCAGCTCACCTGGAAGGAGGGCGTGGCCTTCAAGTACGACGCCAATACCATGCAGCCGGCCGGGCAGGTGGCGTACACGGGCGAGGCGTGGGGGCTGGCGACCGACGGACGGCGGCTGATCGTGAGCGACGGGTCCAGCTACCTTACCTTCATCGACCCCCGCACCTTTCAGATCGACACCACGCTGCGGGTGACGGACGGCGGGCAGCCGGTGGACCAGCTGAACGAGCTGGAGTGGGTGCGCGGCGAGGTGTGGGCCAACGTGTGGCACACGCAGCAGATCGTGCGCATCGACCCGCGGACGGGGCGGGTCGTGGGCAAGCTGGACCTGACCTCCATCATCCCCCCGGTGAGCGACCCCGAGGGCGTGCTCAACGGCACGGCGTACGATCCCGATGCCAACCGGCTGCTGGTGACGGGCAAGCTGTGGCCCCGCCTGTACGAGATCAGCATTCCCTCGCTGGGGATCGGCGGAGGGAGCGCGGCGGCGGCCCCGGCACCGTAGCCGCGGAGCGATGAAACCATCGACGGTCCGCGCACGTACAACTCCGGCGTGAGAGCAGACCGTCGACATTCCTCCAACGCCAACCCGCCATGCTGGTTCTGCGTTTTCTCTTCAAGAGCCTGATCCTGGGCGCCGTCACCCGGCTACTGGGCGGGTTCTTCCCCATCGGCCGCAGGTTGCTCCGCTTGATCTGGCGCTGAAGGCGGCGGTTCTGACAGGCCGGCCGGGCCCCGCATCCGCGGTGGCCCGGCCGGCGTTCGTCCGTCCCCCGCCTTCTGCCATTGTCCGTCATTTCGAAGGAGGCGCCTCGCCTGACCAGCCCAGGGCAGGTCGCCTGGCGCCGACTGAGAAATCTACTCGCTGGTGCTGGTGACCCGTCGAGCGGCAGGGTTCTCACCCGTCCAGCTCTGGCCCCTGCTGGAATTCACGCTCAGGCCCGCGTATCATCCCGCGAGCCGTTCCTCTCGCCCCTCCGCATCCCATCCACCGATGCCCGAGCCGCCGACGCTGACCACCGCACGGCTGGTGCTGCGCCCGTATACGCTCGACGACGCCCCGGCGGCGCACGCGTTCGTGGCGGACCGTGAGGTGGCGAGCACCACGGCGTCCATCCCGCACCCGTATCCGGAAGGCGCGGCGGAGGCCTGGATCGCCACCCACGCCCAGCGCCACGCGGCCGGCGAGGCGGTCATCCTGGCGATCACCCTGCGCGGGACGGGCGAGCTGGTGGGATCGATCGAGATCCGGCTGGTGCCCACGCACAAACGGGCGGAGCTGGGCTACTGGGTGGGTCGCCCGCACTGGGGGCGGGGATACGCCACCGAGGCCGCTGACGCGCTGCTGCGCTGGGCGTTCGACACGCTTGACCTGCACCGCGTGCACGCGGCGCATTTAGGCCGAAACCCCGCGTCTGGCATGGTGCTGCGCAAGATCGGCATGCGCCACGAAGGCCGCCTGCGTAGCCACTTCGAAAAATGGGGCGTGATGGAGGACCTGGACGTCTACGGTCTCCTCGCCGACGAGCTTCCGCCGCGGCCGGTGGGATACTGAACGGAAAGGCGCCGGAGCGGATCGATCCGCTCCGGCGCCTTCTTCTTTGTGGGCCCACGGCCGGTCAGCGCTCGATGAGCACCGTGCCGGCCATGGCTTGCACGGAAAGATCGGCGGACTCGCCTGCGCCGGTGTTCGGCAGACGGCGCACCTTTGCGTGGCGATTGAGCGAGTCCTGCGTGTTGGACCAGGCAGCGGTCGAACCACACCTGGAGCCCCGTTTCCGCCCTGACAGCGGTCTGCGGCGGGGGGAGATGCACGACGGGGCAGGCCGCCTACGGCCTGCCGCCACCGGAGATCACGAATGCGATGATCGCGATCGCCGCAAGGGATGCCATGATCCCGGTGAGCCCCTCCGTGGGCCCCTTGCCCAGCTTTACCCCTGCGTGGAGGCCGGTGGCGGGGTCGCGGCCATCCTGGCTGAACAGCAGGTCTCCCTCTACCCCGACCCCAACCCACCTGGTGAGCCCGATGGAGACGTCGCCGGTAACTCCCACCGCCGGCACGTAGTCGGAGCCAAAGTCGGCGGAGACGCGGCGTTTGGCGGCGAGCACCCCAGCTCCCACGTCCCATGCGGCGGCACGGCTCAGCCAGCGGCGGTACCGTCCCTTCATCGCCACGCGCAGGCCGCCCTCCTCAACTCCGAGCAGGAGCGAGGCACCAAGGGCGCGGTCAGGGGCCGTGTTCACCATCGCACCCACTTCCCAGGCCACATACCCGGAAAGTTCCATGTGACGCTCCACCT
>DASQBH010000144.1:0-5288 GCA_035635315.1 Longimicrobium sp. | reverse complement strand
GCCCCCGTCTGGGCAGAGGCCGCGTCGCTCCCGGAGCCCGCGGCGGAGCCGGTGGACGACGACGAGCTGCACCGCGCGCTGGAGGCGGACCTGCGGACGCTGCTGGGCGAGGCGTTCTCCGCGCCGCAGGCCGCGGCCCCGGAGCCCGCCCCCGCGCCCCGGCGCGAGGAGCCGCGCGCGCCGGAGCCGCCGCCCCCGCCGGTCGCGGAGAACGGGCACGCGGTCTTTGACCAGGTGGGGCGGGCGCTCGCCTTCGCGACGACGTTCAACCTGCCGCCGGTGTCGCTGGAGCAGCGCTTCGACGACTTCGACCGGGTGCTGGAGCGGGAGGAGGCGGTGCGCGAGACGGTGCGCGCGCAAAAGGCGCAGGCCGCGCAGCCCCCGCCCGCCGCCGCGGCGCTCTCGCTGGACAGCGAGACGCTGATGAACGACCTGCGCATGCTGGGCGGCGGCGACTTCGGCGCGCAGCGGGCGCCGCGCCCCGCCCCCGCCGCGGAGTCGTTCGCGGTGGAGCCCGCCCCTGCCGAGCCCGCCCGCGCGCTGGCGGTGGCGGATGTTCCCGCGCCCCCGGTGGAGGTGCGGACGGTGGAGCCCGGGCCGGCGTCGTTCAGCTCCGGCGAGCAGAGCTTTCACGTTACCTACGACGTGCCGCTGATCCCCCAGCAGACGGACATGTCGTGCTGGGCGGCGGGCGCGGCCATGGTGCTGGCCTGGCGCGACAACGCCTCCATCGACCCCGCCGCCATCGGCCGCGCGGTGGGCTACGTAAAGCAGTACCAGAAGGGGCTGCCGGCGGACGACACGCGCGTGCTCACCGCCTGGGGGTTCACCCCTGAGCACGGGCAGACGTACACGGTGGAAGGCTTCCGGCGCCTGCTGGAGCGGCACGGGCCGCTGTGGGTGGCCAGCGCCGAGCCGGGCCCGCACATCCGCGTGGTCACCGGCCTGTCCGGCGACGGCACGCCCGACGGCACCCGCGTGCACATCAACGACCCGTGGGAAAAGGGGATGAACCCCTTCCGCCTTCCCAACGCGGGCGCGCAGTACCAGGAGACCTACCGCGAGTTCGAAGCAAAGCAGGCCCAGCTGGCCCGTACGGAGCTGCACCTGCAAGGCATCTACGTGGCGCACCTCTAACCGCCCCCACCCGGGAGACCCTGACGATGGGAAACCGACTGCTCGACCTTGAACGCGACGTGCGCCACGCCCGCGCCCGCGCGCAGGCCCTGGCCCGCCAGAAGTCCGTACAGAAGTCCATCCAGCACGGCCACGGCGTGCGGCTTACGCCGGGGACCCGCGCCTTCTCCTCGCCCGCCATCGACTACCGCGTCCCCGGCCTGGTCCCGGCCATTCCGCAGCCCACGGGGATGACCTGCTGGGCGGCGGTGACGACGATCCTGTACTCGTGGAAGGCGCAGCAGTCGCTTTCCATCAACGGGGTGCTGGCGCAGATCGGCAAGCGCTGGCTGGACCTGCGCAACGATCCCGTCGAAGACAACCAGGGGCTGGGCGCCCGCGAGAAGGACGATTTCCTTGCCGACGCCGGGCTGTACGCCATGTACGGGCAGAGCCTGCCGCTCTCGGAGTGGGAGCGGATGCTGCGCACCTACGGACCGCTGTGGGTGACGACGGACGAGGACACGAGCGGCGACTACGCCATCCACGCGCGGGTCATCGCCGGCCTGCACGGCGACGGCACCCCCGCCGGCACCCGCGCCGACATCGTGGACCCCGACGGCGGAAAGACGTACACCGAGCCCTTCGACCGCTTCCTGCGCAAGTTCGAGGAAGAGGTGCGCGACCCCAACCGTCCCGTGCGCGTGCAGATCGTGCGCTTCCGGGAGCCGATGGCGCAGGCGCGCTCGCTCTCCACGCTGGCGTTCGACCGCAAGAAGTTCTTCGACGGCTACCGGGCCAAGTACGGCTCGCTCAAGCAGGGGCAGGTGGATGGCCTGAACGCGCTGCTGGCGGCGGTGGAGGCCGACGCCGACGTGAGCGATGTGCGCTGGGTGGCGTACATGCTGGCGACGGTAAAGCACGAGTGCGCCGACACCTGGCAGCCCATCGAGGAGTACGGCAAGGGCAAGGGCCGCAAGTACGGCAACCCCGTGACGGTCACCGACCCCGACGGCAACACGTACAGCAACGTGTACTACGGCCGCGGCTACGTGCAGCTCACCTGGGAGGCCAACTACCGCAAGATGGGGAGCGCCCTGGGCAACCGGCTGCTGTACGAGCCCGCGCTGGCCCTGCAGCCCGACATCGCCTACAAGATCATGTCGCTGGGAATGCGGCGCGGCGACTTTACCGGCAAGAAGCTGGAGGACTACATCAACGACAAGGGTGCCGATTACGTCAACGCGCGCCGCATCATCAACGGCACCGACCGCGCGGACCTGATCGCCGGCTACGCGCGCGACCTGGAAGCCATCCTGCGCGCGTCCCAGTAACTCCTTTCGCACGTTCGATCCAAGCGGGTCCGCCGGATTCTTTCCGGCGGGCCTGCTTTTTTGGGGCCTCACGCAGAGTTAGCAGAGTTTTCTCGTGCTGTTGCCACAAACACTTTGCCGAATCACAGGCATCCAAGCGGGAACGGCTCGAACGAACTCTGCTAACTCTGCTGACTCTGCGTGAGGAAATTCTTTTTTTGGATGCGCGACGACGTCAGAATCAGGCGTCATGTGCGTTATCCATCGAAGGGCCGAACGACTGCCCACCCGGAAGGATCCAACCCCTCACAAGAGCCATTCTGATGGATATTCGCATCGATACCGACGTCGCCATCGTGGGCTGCGGGCCCGTCGGCGCGGTGGCGGCCAACCTGCTGGGGCTGCAGGGCGTGCGCGTGATCGTGCTGGAGCGCGAGACCATACCGCACGCCCAGCCCCGCGCCTTCAGCTGCGACGACGAGGCGCTGCGCGTCTACCAGGCCGCCGGGCTGGTGGACCAGGTCCGCGCGCACATGGCCCGCGCCAGCATCGTGCACTACACGGGCGTGGACGGCCGCAAGTTCGCCGAGATCGACATCGCCGGGCTGGACTTCGGCAACGGCTTTCCGCCGCTCAACTTCTTCTACCAGCCCACGCTGGAGGCGGAACTGCGCCGCGGGCTGCAGCGCTTTCCGCACGTGGAGCTGCACACCGGACGCGAAGTGGCGGCCATCGCGCAGGACGCGGCCGGCGTGACGCTGGACGTGCGCCAGGTGGGCACCGACGAGCGGTGGACGGTGCGGGCGAAGTTCCTGCTGGGGTGCGACGGCGCGCGCAGCAGCGTGCGGCGTCTGGCGGGGATCGGGCTGACGGGCGACAGCTATCCGGATCGCTGGCTGGCCGTCAGCGGGCAGCCGATGGAGGAGAGCGCGATGCGCATCCGCGACGCCACCTTCGTCTGCGATCCCGATCGCCCCACCTTTGTGGCCGAGGGAGCGGAGAACGACTTCCGGGTGGAGATGATGGTGAACCCGGGCGAGACGGACGCGCAGCTGGAGGATCCGGCAACCGTGGCGCGGCTGATCTCGCGGTACGTGGACCCGGCGCGCTTCCGTATCACCCGCTCCGTGGTCTACGCCTTTCACAACATGGTGGCGGAGCGGTGGCGCGACGGGCGCATCTTTCTGCTGGGTGACGCCGCGCACCAGATGCCGCCGATGATGGGCCAGGGCCTGGTCAGCGGCCTGCGCGACGCCGCCAACCTGACGTGGAAGCTGGTCATGGTGCTGCGCGGCGCCGCGGACGACGCGCTGCTGGACAGCTACGAGACGGAGCGCCGCCCGCACGTAAAGGCGATGGCGAACGCGAGCGTGGGGATGAGCAAGGTGTTCCTGGCGCGCAAGCGGTGGACGGCGGCGCTGCGGGACCGGTTCTTCATGGCGATCCAGACGGTGCCGCGCATCCGCCGCGCCATCCGCAACATGGAGTTCAAGCCCGCCGCCGTGTACCCCGCCGGCGCCTTTCTCCACGGCGGCCGCAAGGGCAAGAAGGACGCGCAGGGCACCCTCTTTCCGCAGTACCCCGTCGCCACCCCCGCCGGCACCGTGCTCTCAGACGCGGTGCTGGGAGATGGCTTCGCGCTCGTCGTCTCCGGCGCGGATGCCGGGTCGGCGAACAGCGAGGCGTGGGATCGGCTCGGCGCGCGGGTTGTCACCCTGCTCCCCGCCGGCTCCGCTCCGCGCGAGGGTGCCATGGTGGACGAGACGGGCAAGATCGGCGCGTGGTTCGCCGCGCGCGGGGTGCAGTGCGCGCTCGTGCGCCCCGACCGCTTCGTCTTCGCCGCCGGCGCGCTCGCGGACCTCCCCTCGATCGCCCGATCCGCCGAACGCACCTTCCTCGGCGCCACCCCGCAGGAGGCGGTTCCGAAGCTCTCTGCCGTGGCGGCCTGATCCAGCAGGCTGGGGTACAGAGGAACAGAGAAAAGCCAGAGATACAGAGGAAAACCGGGAGCGGCCTCCTCTGTATCTCTGGCTTTTGTCTGTTCCTCTGTACCCTTACGCCGTTTGCCGTTCGAGGATCAGGCTTCGTCTTCGTGGTCGTCCCACTTGATGAACTCGAAGGCGGTGCGGCAGCGGCGGCACCAGTACTGGGCCACGGAAAGCTGCCCGCCGAACGGGTTCACCAGCTCCGTGTCCGTTCCGTCGCAGAACGGGCAGGGCGCGGATTTGGGGACCAGGTCCTCGTCCGCCGGGTGGGTCGACGGGCGCTCCGCCATCAGTCCATCAACAGCGCGCGGTTCTTGTCGCCGCGGGCGCGGGCGGCCGTCTCCTCGTCCAGCGCGCCGCCCGCCCGCCGCGTCTCCTCGCTCCATCCGTTGAACGAAAGCGGATGCGAGATCCTCCACTCGCCGCTGTCGCGCGTAAGGCCCAGCTCGTCCGCCAGCCCCGCATCCGCCAGCACGGGCACCACGCGCGAAAGAAAGCGGGCGCGCAGGTCCGACGGTCCGGCGCTCACCAGCCCCTCCTCCACCAGCCGCTTCGACGCGGATCCGGCGTCATCACCCAGCCACTGCAGCGCCTGCGGAAGGTAGCGCGCCAGCGACGCGGACAGCTCCTCGCGCACCTCCGGCACGGCGGCCATGCGGCGCACCCAGCCGGCGGCGTACTGAAAGTGGAAGCGCTCCTCGTCCAGCATCTTCTGCACGCGGTTGTGCGCGGGCGTGTAGCGGCTCTCCACCAGCGCGCCGTACTGCACCACCAGCGACGTATCCACCAGCAGGATGCAGGCGATGAAGTCCGCCCACGAGCCGAAGCCCGCGTCCAGCGCGGGGTGACTGCGGTACTCCGCGGACGGGCGCTC
>DASQBH010000143.1:0-2740 GCA_035635315.1 Longimicrobium sp. | reverse complement strand
GTAAACGGCGGGTTTTCCGCTCCGGGGGCTGCCTGAGCCCCCACGACGCCCCCGGCGGCAGGTCGTCGATGGATTAGAGGGCCGACACGGCCGACTTCCCCGGGAGGGCGTGGCGGGTGCGGGGACAAACGGGCGGTTTGTCGCGTGCAGCATCCGGCGCCGCCGCCGCGTGGAGGTACGATGATCTCCAGGCGCGCCCGCGTCCAGTTTCATCGCGCTCCTCCGGCGAGGCCGCTCACCCGGGGCCGGCGGCCGCGACGCCCCGGCCCGATCACGCGCGGGCTGCGTGCGGTGCTCGTCCTTCAGGGCCCGCTGGAGCGGTTTTCCGGCGTTCCGGGCGGGCCCGGCATCTCGTTGTTGCCGCGCCGGAGCCGCCTTATACCAGATCCGGAAAAGCATTAGGTACAGAGGAACAGACAAAAGCCAGAGGAACAGAGACGAACCGGTTTCCTCTGTTCCTCTGGCTGTTGTCTGCTTCTCTGTACCCTTCGCTGTTTGTTTTTGCGGATCCGGTATGAGAACCTGCGACTGGGAATGATGACCGTATTTCCGGATTCGGTATTAGCTTCCCGGGTCCGCGGGCACCATCCTCCTCGCGCGGTGCGAAAGTGACGCAGCGCGCCCACCCAATGGTATCGGCAGCGGCCCGCGGTGCCGATGCACTCCCGCACCGGGAACGGATTTTCATGGATCCTCCAGCGAACGCGCACGCGATTCCCATCCCCGGCGGCATTGCCGACGCCGAGGGGAACGTCGGCTACGTCGTGGCCGCCGGTGGGGGGATCGACGCCGTCGACCTGCGTTCCGGCGGCACGATGTGGCACACGGACGAGGCGTCCCGCCCACTGGCCGCGGCGCAGGGGCAGATGATCGCCGCGCGCGTGGTGCCGGGCGCGCGCAGCCGCATCCAGACCGTGGTGCTGGACGCCGCCCGGGGCGGGGAGCCGGTCTCCACCTCCGCCCCCATCGACCTTCCTTCCTGGGCGGACGCGGAGTCGGACCACCGCGACGACCTGGAGTTGGACGCGGAGCTCGGCGAGGGGCGGCTGGTGCTGCGCTGGGAAGCCCACGGCCGCTACCGCGGCGGGGCCCCGCCGCCGCCCGCGCTGGAGGCCGCCGCGCAGGGCGACGCCGCCGGGACCGCGGAGGTGGATCTGCGGACCGGGGCGGTCCGCGCGCGGACGTCCGAGGCCGACGCCACCGGCCGTCTGCCCGCCGCGCCCGCGCCCGCGGCCGATGCCTTCGCGCCGGCGCCCGACGAGGCGCCGATCGCGTACCAGGTGGGCACGTCGTGGAAGACCGGTCCCTGGGCCGCGGCGGAGTCGCTGGCCGCCCTGCGCCCGGACCCGCGGGGCGGCGTGCTGCTGAACACCCAGGGGCCGGCGGACCCGGGGCCGGTGGAGTCGCCGATCTCCGACGATCCCGACGCGGACGTCCGGGTGACGCTGGACGGGGGGCACGTCCTGGTGCGCGGCGCAGCGGGAACGGATCCGGGCGCGGCGGGGGGCGAGCCCTGGGAGGTCGTTTCCATCCGTGAGCCCGGCAAGCGGCGCACGCTGACCCTGCGGGCGGGCGCACACAACTTCTCCGTGGCCGGCGGGCGGCTGATCTACGTGGCGGAGGAGCCCGGTCCCGGCGTGGTGCGCCGCCTTCTGGCCGCGCACGGCCTGGAGACGGGCGAGCACCTGTGGACGCGGGAGCTGGGGACGCGGCCCGACGCCGGTCCTCCCCCCCTTCCCCAGGGGCCGCCCGTGCCGTCCGTGCCGCCCGCACCCCAGGCCGCGCATTGATCCGACCCACCTCCTTGCACCCTTTTGAACGGAGCCGTCCATGAGCGACGAGACCCCCACCGGCGAGACCCCGGCCGCGCGATACCTGACCGAGGAGCAGATCGAGCGCCTGCGCGACACGCGGGGCCTTACCGACGAGGTGCTGGAAGCGCTTCCGGACGACGCCCTGCGCCGTGTGCTGCAGAAGCTGGAGTTCGCGGACCTGGCCCAGGCGCGCAACAACTTTCGCCTGCGCCAGGAGTCCGGCGGCAGCCTGCGCATTCCCACCAACGCTACCCTGCACGCGCTTCGCGACCTGGACAGCGCCCGGGTTCGCGCCACGCCTGCGGCGCTCACCGCCGGCATGCCCACCGGCACGCAGGTGACGCCGGAGGGGATGATGATCCCCGAGACGGCGGGGCTGACCGAGCGGCGGTGGGTCGCGCTGGGACCCGGCAACGTGGGGGGGCGGGTCCGCTCCATCGTGGTGCACCCCACCAACCCCGCCGTCCTGTGGGCGGGAAGCGTGGGCGGCGGGGTGTGGCGCACCGAGGACGCCGGGGTCAGCTGGCTGCCGGTGGACGACTTTCTGGCCAACCTGGCCGTGACCAGCATGGTGATGGACCCCACCAATCCGCGGATCCTGTACGCGGGCACCGGCGAGGGGTTCTACAACGGCGACGCGCTGCGGGGCGCGGGGATCTTCCGCACCACCGACGGCACCCGGTGGACCCACCTGCCCAAAACGGCCGGCGCCGACTTTCAGTGGGTGAACCGCCTGGCCGTCTCGCGCGACGGACGGGTGCTCCTGGCCGCCACGCGCAACGGCATCTTCCGCAGCGAGGACGCCGACCGCCAGACCTGGGTCAAGGTTCTCGAGGGCGAGATGGGGACGGTGGTCTTCAGCGCCACCAACGGGAGCCGGGCCGTGGCGGCCGGGGTGAACTCCGGCAAGGCGTTCTTCTCGGCGG
>DASQBH010000142.1:0-3492 GCA_035635315.1 Longimicrobium sp. | reverse complement strand
GCCACCCAGCACATCACCCGCGAGCTCAGATACGCCTGCTCGCCGCGGCGGATCTCCCACAGCCCGTGGTCGGGGCGGCGCCAGTTCTCGCACACCCAGTCCACCACGCGGGTGAGGGTGTTCCACAGGTCGAACGACATGGCCTCGCCGTACTTGTCGTACAGGTACACCGAGTCCATCAGCGCGCCAAAGATGTCCATCTGCAGCTGCACCGCGGCGCCGTTGCCCACGCGCACGGGGCGCGAGCCGCGGTACCCCTCCAGGTGGTCCAGCTCCAGCTCCGGCAGCTCGTGGCGCCCGTCCAGCCCGTACAGCGGCTGCAGCGGCACGCCGTCGCCCTCTTCCCCCACCCGGTCGGCGATCCAGTGGATGAACCGCCCCGTCTCTTCCGTCAGCCCCAGCCGGATGAGGGCGTACAGGGTAAAGGCGGCGTCGCGCACCCAGGTGTAGCGGTAGTCCCAGTTGCGCGCGCCGCCCATGCTCTCCGGCAGCCCGAAGGTGGGCGCGGCGATGAGCGAGCCGTGCTCCTGCGAGACCAGCAGGCGCATGACCAGCGCGGAGCGGTTCACCTCGTCGCGCCAGCGCCCCTTGTAGGTGCTGCGGCCGATCCACGTCCGCCAGAAGTTGGACGTCCGCTTGAAGGCGTCGGCCGCGTAGCGCTGGCTGGCGTGCGGGCCCGCGTGGGGCTCGGACGAGGCTTCGAGGATGAAGGTGGCGCTCTTCTCGTGCTCCAGGGTGAACTTGGCCACCGCGTCGCCGTCCACGATGCGCAGCGGCACCGAGCCGCGCAGCCGCAAAAACGCCAGCCCGGCGCGCTCCGCGTCCTCCGGGACGAACGAGACGCCGTCTTCCCCGTCCGGCTCCGCGCGGTGGTGCACGGCACCGTAGCCAAAGCGGGGCGCGCAGCGCAGGCGAAAGGTGACCGCGGTGCGCACGGCCTTTACCCGCCGCACCAGCCGCCGCACGCCCTCCGTCTCGCCGATGGGCATGAAGTCGCTGATCTCGGCGACGCCGTCGGCGCTCAGGGTGCGGGTAAGGAGGACGTTGGTGTCGGGGAGATAGAGCTGCTTGCGGCGCGCGTCGTCGCCCAGCTGCGGGTCGATGCGAAAGACGCCGCCGCGCTCGGCGTCCAGCAGCGACGCGAACACCGACGGCGAGTCGAAGCGCGGCGCGCAGAAGAAGTCGATGGCGCCGTCCAGCCCCACCAGCGCGACCGTGTTCAGGTCGCCGATGATGCCGTGGTCTTCGATGGGCAGGTAGCGGGCGTCTGGCGGCATCGGCTCCGGTTGCGCTGTTTCGCCGCCGCCGAGCGCAAAACGCTCGCCATTCGGCAACGACGGAGGGGCTGTATTCACGTCTGCGGGGCGTCGAAGGGCGCCGAACTGCGCCCGCGGGGGCCCTCTCCCCCGACGGGCCTTTTGCTCGTTCCTCGCAACGGCCGTCGACCCCTCCCCAACCCCGGGGGAGGGGTAGGGTAGCGACGATGACCTTGACAGTGTTCACATGGCGCGGCAGGATCATTCATCCCGTACTTACAGAGGTGACATGGCAGATGACGGTGAGTTCGGTGAGCTGCTGATCGAGGCGCTCGAAGAGGCAGTGGCGTACAAGCAGGGCAAGCGTCCCGAACTTCGGGTAACCCGTTACGCGGTCACGGCTTGGGGAACCGCCGTGTCGCAGCCGGAACCCGCCCGCGCCCGCAAGCGGAAGCAGGCCTGATCGACCCGCAATGTCTGTAGGGGAACGCAGAGAGGAGCGGAGGCGACGGGCCTCCGCTCCTCTTCCGTTTGCCTGAATCCGGCGCGTCAGAGCCCCGGAGGGCAGCTCTTGGCGGGCTTGAGGCGCGCGTTGACCGGAGGGTCGGGGAAGTACTGGATGTCGATCTGCACCGCCTTGGCCACCTTCTTTCCGAACAGCATCAGCACCAGCTGCAGCGCCTCGTCCAGGCCGGCGGAGATGCCGGCGCCGGTGACGCGCGTGCCCAGGGCATCCGGATCGGGCTTGGGCGGGTCGATGACGAAGCGCGGAAAGTAGCGCTTGCCACCCACCGGCTTGACCTCCTTGAAGCGGCTGAAGCAGGGGATGAACGCCCAGTGCGTGGTCGCCTGGTAGCCGTCCAGCAGCCCGGCGGCCGCCAGCAGCATGGCCCCCTCGCAGACGGAGGTCACGAAGCGGGCGCCGGGGGCCCACGCCTTGAGCGCCTCCAGGTACGGCCCGCCCTTCATCATCGTGTGCAGCGCGTCGATGGAGCCGCCGGGCACCCACAGCACGTCCAGGTGCGGGACGGCGTCGAAGGTGGCCTGCGGCACCAGCGCCATGGGCGGCGGCGCGGTGGAGGTGGTGAACTGCCGCGTGGGCACCGGGTCCGCCGTCTGCGCCAGCACCAGCACGGTGACGGCGCACTGGTCGGCGACCTCGTCGGCCATGTTGCTGAACACCTCGTACGGCCCCGCCACGTCCAGCGGGTCCACGCCGGGGTAGATGGGGATGCCGATCGTCAGCGTCTTTGCTGCGGTGGTGCTCATCTGGCGCTCCCGGAGGATGGGGATTCCCCTGAAGTGGCGAAGGAGGTGGCGCAGGTCCATCATCCCACCTCCGCGAGCCGTGGGACCGTCGCGTGGCGGCGGCGCCAGAACTCGCGCTCCGGCCAGCGCCGCTCGTCCGCGTAGTAGCGGGCCCGGCTGCGCAGAAAGCCCTCGAACTCCCGCTGGACGAAGTCGCGGTAGCGGTGCATCCCCGCATCGTCCTCCTTCGCCAGCAGGTCGCCGGCGGCGTAGGCGGCGTAGATGCCGGAGCGCAGCGCCTTGAGGATGCCCTGCGAGGAGAGGGGATCGAAGGTGGACGCGGCATCGCCCACGGCCAGCCAGTCGTCCCCCGCGGCGGGATCCAGCCGGCCGGAGCGGGCGGCGCGGACCACGGGATCGCCGTCCATCACCGCCTCGCCGAGCGACTCCCATACGGCCGGCGCGGTCTCCGCCAGCAGGTCGTACCAGGGCGCGTCCTCGTCCAGCCGCAGGCCGCGGGCGAGGTCGCTGTCCGTCATGCACGCCACCACGCGCCGCCCGTCCGGCAGCGGCGCCGTGTACCACCAGCCATCCGCGAACGCCTCCACCAGCGTGTGCGGCGTGCCCACGGCGCCCGGCTGGCGAAAGAAGCGGACGAACCCCGCCAGCCGGTCGTGGACGATGCGCCTGGCCCCCGCGTGGCGCCGGACCAGCGACGCCCCCGCCCCGGTGGCCTCGATGAGAAAGCGCGCCCGCGGCTCCGTCCCGTCCGACAGGACGAGCCGCCAGCCGTCCGTGCCGCGAGCGGCGTCCAGCACCCGCGTCTCCCGCGCCACGCGTACGCCGCGCGCCCGCGCCTGGTCCGCCAGCATGCCGTCGAACGCGCCGCGGTCCAGGTGCCATCCCTCCTGGCGGACGTGGAACAGGAAGTCGTTCTCGTACGGCACGGGCGCCCCCCAGGCCGCGGCCGTGCCGTACGCCGGGTGGT
>DASQBH010000141.1:0-2823 GCA_035635315.1 Longimicrobium sp. | reverse complement strand
CGGAAAACACTGTCCCTCTGAGCCTGAGAGTGTGTTTAAGAATCTGGTCTTTCAGATAACCGAGGATTGATTTCCTGAGGGAGCGCGCCCCCGAACTTGAAGTTACTCAATTGCTTGCGCGCGACCGAAGGATCTCGTCTCGGCGATCGCGGGGCCGGCCACGCGGCACTGATCCAGCCCCCAGGTGCTGCCGGCTAGATCCTTCGGTCGGCGCCAAATCGCTTGCGCAGCAGCGGGTTGGGAGCGGCGCCTCCCTCAGGAAATCAATTGTCAGGCTGATTCTTAAACACACTCTCGGAGCCGTTGCCCTCGTCACCGAAAGCACGGCGCCTGTCTCCTGTCTTCCCGGTTCTGGAAAGATTGGAAAACAGATTGGCCTCACGCAGAGTTAGCAGAAGTTAGCAGAGTTTTCTCGTGCCTCCCTCCGGATTTCGCGCGCGTCCTCAACGAAAATCGGTGAAACGCGATGGAGGTATTTTTTCGCACCAGGGCCTCACTCTGCTAACTCTGCTAACTCTGTGTGAGGCCCCCATCTGGTAGGGCAGGCCCAACCGCGAACGTGTTCGGAGTAAATAGAATCGTACGTACCGTGGCGTGAGACGTGCGCGCTTGGGGCGGCATGTCCGCGCCCGATCTACGACCCATGCTCGCCACGCTCGCCCGCACACCACCGGCGGGCAAGGAGTGGGTGTTCGAGCCCAAGTACGACGGCATTCGCGCCATCGCGGTGGTCACCGGGGGCGCGGTGGTGCTGCTGACGCGCAACGGCAACGACAAGGCGGCCCAGTTTCCCGAGCTGGTGGCGGCGCTGCTGGAGCTGCGCGCGAAGGTGGACGAGGACCTGGTGCTGGACGGCGAGATCGTGGCGCTGCGCGAAGGGCAGATCGTGCGCTTCGAGGCGCTGCAGGGGCGCATGCACATCGAACAGCGCGGCGCCATCGCCCGGCTGGCGCGGGACGAGCCGGCGGCGTACGTCGTCTACGACCTGCTGCTGACCGGCCGTGAGCCCCTCATCGACCAGCCGCTCACCCGCCGACGCGCCGCGCTGGAGAAGCTGCTGAAAAAGCGCGTGACGGAGCGGCTGCGGCTGGGCGAGCGCTCCGACGACGCGGCGGAGCTGATGGAGCGCGCGCGGCGCGGCGGCTGGGAGGGGATCGTCGCCAAGCGCGCCACCTCCGTCTACGCGCCCGGGGTGCGGTCGCGGCACTGGCTCAAGATCAAGCTCACGCCGCAGGAGGAGTTCGTCATCGGCGGGTGGACGGACCCCACCAACGCGGCGCGGCGGCTGGGTGCCGTCCTGCTGGGCGAGTACGACGCGGAGGGGCGGCTGCGCTACGTGGGGCACACGGGCAAGGGCTTCAGCGAGCGGACCCTGCGCACGCTGCACGCGGCGCTGCTCAAGCTGGAGCGCGAGTCGAGCCCGTTCGATCCCGTGCCGCACCTGGTGCAGGGGCACCACTGGGCAGAGCCACGGCTGGTGGCGGAGATCCGCTACGCCGAGCGCACCTCCGCCGGCAAGCTGCGCGACAGCACCTACCTGGGGCTGCGCGACGACAAGTCCGCGGACGACCTGCGCGCCGCCGCCGGTGCCGCCGCCGCGGCCGATGCGGACGCGGCGCGGCTGGAGGCGGTGCTGCGGGAGATGGAGGACACGGGCGGCGGGGGCACGCTCCCCCTGCGCGGCGGGTCGATCGACGGCGTGGAGAACCTCCATCGGCCGATGTATCCGGGCTCGCCGTTCACCCGCGGCGACCTGCTGCGCTACTACGTGCGGATGGCCCCATACGTCCTGCCGCCGATGCGCGACCGGCCGCTGGCGGTGGCGTACTTTCCCGGATCGCCCGGAAAGCGCCCCGTCTACCGGCAGAGCGCGCCCGCGGACACGCCGCCGGGCGTCCGCGTGGAGGCGGTGCAGGTGGGGAAGGAGCGCAAGCGGATGCTGGTGGGCGGCGACCTGGCCACGCTGCTGTTCACCATCGCGCGCGGCGCCATCTCGTACGATCCGTGGCACGTGCGCGTCCCGTCTCCCGACGTGCAGGACTACGTGGTCCTGGACCTGGATCCCATGCCGGGGGCGGACTTCGCCCGCGTGGTGGAGGTGGCGCTCGCGGCGCGCGCGGTGGCGGAGCAGGCGGGGCTGCCGGCGCGGCTCAAGACCTCCGGCCGCGCGGGGCTGCACGTGTACGTAACCATGCCGCCCGGCACGCCCGTGCCCTCCGCGGTCAAGGCGGCGGAGCGGCTGGCGGTGGAGGTGGCGCGCCGCGCGAAGGGGATCGTCACGGTGGAGCGCAGCGCGGCGGCGCGTCCGCGCGGCAGCGTGTACGTGGACCACCTGATGTCGCGGCGCGGGGCGAACGTGGCCGGCGCCTACGCGGCGCGAAACACCCCGCACGGCACCGTCAGCGCGCCGCTCGCCTGGGCGGAGCTGTCGGGGGATCTGGACCCGCGCGACTTCACCCTGGAGACGATGCCCGCCCGCGTCCGAGAAGTCGGCGACCTGTGGGCGGAGGGCGGCGCGGTGGGTTGATGCCTCACAGGGTGACCGAGCGGGTGATAACGGCCGAGCGGCGAGGGCGTCGCCGGCCGGTGTCTCCGGGCGGTGTCTCCCGGCGGTGTCTCCCGGGTGGTGTCTCCCGGGTGGTGTCTCCCGGGCGGTGTCTCCCGGGCGGATGAATCCGCGGCTGGAAAAGCGGGAAGCCCCGCAAACTGCGCGGGGCTACGCGTCCGATGGTGCGGAGTGCATCCGCGGGGCACCTCGTTGGCGTACCGGGATGTCCAGGCGCGCCGGCCTGTGACGGACCCGAGCAGGTGAAGCCCCGCCGG
>DASQBH010000140.1:0-2038 GCA_035635315.1 Longimicrobium sp. | reverse complement strand
GACGGGTGCATTGGCGAGACCTGCCGCCACCCTACTGCTGCGAATTGGACAAAGTCCAGCTGAGGGAGCGCCACACGGAACCTGAACTTTCGCAGTTCCTTGCGCGCGGCCGAGGGATCTCCTCTCCATAGCCGCGGGGCTGGATCTACACCGCAGATCCAGCCCCCGGTTCTGCCGGCGAGGTCCTTCGGCCGGCGTCCGCATTGCGAGGTCATGCCAGGTTCAACGCGGCGCCTTCTTCAGGAAGTCACCAACGCGTTTGCGGCCCCGGGATCAGTACGGGCACGTGTTGTAGCAGGTGAAATAGCAGGTCTGCCGCGGGCAGGTGTTCACGGAGCATTGGCACGTGTCCGCGCACGTTCTGAGGTTGTTGCACGAGTCGCAGGTCGGTTCTCCGGGGCAGGTGCCGAACGAGATGTCCTGATTGTGCCCCCGTACGGTGCCTTGCTCCTGGCGGTTCGCGTCGGTCGAGAACGACGTGACCGACAGGTCATCGATTCGCAGCTTGCGCTTCATTGCATCTCCTTGCGTGGATCGGCTGGAGGGTTGTCCAGGGAGAGCCGGATCGGCCTGGTCGTGCGGCACCGGTGAACCTGGGGTCTCCCGGTGCCGCACGCGGCCGTCCGCGGCGTCACCGACGAGTCAGCAGATGGCGCCGCAGGTGTGGTCGTTGCAGCCGGTTTCGCGGTCCGGGCACGAGGCGTAGCAGGTGAAGATGCAGGTCCCCGCCACGCAGCTCACGAAGCAGCTGCAGGTGTTGCCACAGGTGTCCGCGCAGGTTCTGAGACACGAGATACAGGAGGGCTCGCCGGGGCACGTGCCGTACGACACGTCGCCATGCCCCTTTACGGTGCCTCGCTCCCCAGAGCCTTCGTCGGTGGAGAACGACGTGACCGACAGCTCGTCGATTCGCAGCTTGCGCTTCATGGGATCTCCTTGCCGTGGATGGGATGATGTGGGGGGGATTGCCCGCGGCATCGTAGCGCGACGCGCGGCACACGGCCGGCGGCGCGTCACGGGCAGGGCGCGTTGATGCAGGTGATGCAGGTCTTGCAGGTGACGTGGCACGTCTGCGGGCAGGTCTGGGCGCAGGTGTACTGGTTCACGTAACAGGTCAAGCAGGTATTCCAGGTGCCTGCGATCTGCATCCCCTCGACGGTCCCCCGCTGCTCCGGCACTTCGTCCGCCTCGGTCGGGAACGACGCGACCGACAGCTCCTCGATCCGCAGCTTGCGCTTCATGGCACCTCTTTCTGGCTGGGTGTGAAGGGCGGCCTCTCGTAGAGGCAGCCGGATGGGTGGGATGGCGCTGAACCTTCGGCGCCGGCGGCGTGCACTCTCGCGGCGAGTGTCTTCGAAAAGTCTACGCGGAGTCTACGGCGGCAGCCGGATCATCCGGCACTGGGGGAAAACGGCTTCGCCACACGAAAATCGGCCGCCGATCTCCTCGATCGGCGGCCGATGTGCCGTATCCAGCTCCAGCAAAAGAATCGGCACACGGAGCGAGAGAGAACCGGAGACAAGCCTCATCTCTGTTCCTCCGTTTCTCTGTGTGCGGCCAATCTTTTTGCGCGTTCCGTACGATGCTGAGCGAGGGCTGCGCGAGATCGCCGCCTGATCCCATCTGCTACAGCTTTTGCGCCTTTTCGATTCTTCTTGCGCTCGGCCGCGCCGGAAAACATCGTCCGTCACGCAGGCTCACCGCGAACGCGCCTACCGGGAGGATTTCCATGGCGGATGTCGACACGACGATGATGAAGGTGCAACGGCTCCTGACGGGGCCCATGGGGCTCCGCATCACGCTGCAGGGCGAGACCATCACCGTGACCTTCAACGACAGCAGCACGCGGGTAAACCTGAACTTTATCGCCTGGGGCCAGAACAAGACGGGCGATCCCTCCACGCTCGTCCGGATCTCCTGCCCGCTGCTGTGGGAGGTCGATCCTACGCCGGCCGTGTACGAGTGGGTCGCGCGCGAGGGCGGCAAGTACTACTTCGGGCACGTCTCCGCATACGACGACACGACGGCGGCGGGAAAG
>DASQBH010000139.1:0-7032 GCA_035635315.1 Longimicrobium sp. | reverse complement strand
CCATCGGCCTGGCGACACGGTTCGATCCGGACACGGGCGCGCGGAGCTACAGCAAGTACCTGACGGTGTGGGTGCGGCAGCCCAACGGCGACTGGCGCTACACCATCGACGGCGGCAACGGGCGGCCGGCGAGCTGAACGGACCTCGGTGGATGGACCTGCTTCTCGGGGGAGAAGCGGGTGGCGGGAGCGCCCGGCCGCGAGGCCGGGCGTCTTCCGTTGGGGCGGGATGGAGTACGCGCAACGACCCGGATGGACGACAGCCGTCAGGCGTTCACCCGGCAGATGATCCCGGCGCACGCGACGGTTCCCAATCTCCCTCCCCCGCGCAGTTTGCGGGGGAGGGCCGGGGAGGGGGGCGCTCCGCCGCCGGCGCGATCCATCCGCACGCGATGGAATCCATCCCCCGCGCCGCCGATGCTCAGCCCTGCGCGAACGCCTCGTCGGTGCGGGCGGCCATCACGAAGTCGTTGCGGTGCAGGCCGCGGATCTTGTGCGTCCACCAGGTCACGGTGACGCGGCCCCACTCCGTCAGCAGCGCGGGGTGGTGTCCCTCCTCCTCCGCGATCTCGCCCACCCGGTTGGTGAACGCCAGCGCCTGCACGAAGTCCGGGAACTCGAAGACGCGCTCCAGCCGCGGAATCCCCTCCCGCTCCACCACCGCCCAGTCGGGCACCTGCGGCTTGAGCGCCTCCATCTCCTCCCCTGTCACCGTGGGCGCGCCGCGGCGGCAGGCCTCGCACTTCTGGCTCGCAAGCTCCGTCATCGTCTTCCTCCCACGTCAGAGAGTGTTTCCTCACCTTCAGGCGATCGATTTCCTGAGAGGGTTTGCCAAAAGTCAGACCCGCGAGCGCGACTTCCTGAGGGAGCGCTACACGCAACCTGAACCTTCACGATCACTTGCACGCAGCCGAAGGATCTCCGCCCGGCGGGCTTCGCGGCGCCAATCCAGCCCCGCGGCTCTGCCGGCGAGATCCTTCGGTCGGCGCCATGGTGCGTCGAACAAGCAGGTCGTGGAGCGGCGCCTCCCTCAGGAAGTCAAACGTTCGCGCAGGTTCAACGACGCCCTCTCAGGCCCGGAAGCCCGCGACGTTGTTTGATTGGCGGGTGTCCGCGAAGGCGGACAGCGTGAAGTCGTTGCCGCGATTTCAATCGCTCCGAGAGGCCAGACGAAAACGGGACAGAGCACGATCCCCTCGCCTCAGGATGCGGCCGGCAGCGACTTCTCGATCAGCGCGCGCAGTTCCGCGTTGTCGGCGGTCACGGGGCCCACGTGCTTCCACAGCAGCGTGCCGTCCGGGCCGATCAGAAAGGTGTTGGGCACGCCCATGGTGGAGTACGCGGTCGTGATCTCGCCGTCGGGGTCCAGCCAGACGGGATAGCTGGCGCCGAACTCCAGCAGGAACTCGCGGATCCCCTGCTCCTGGTCGCCCTGGTCGATGCTCACGCCCACCACGTGCAGCCCGCGCGGGCCGTACGCCTGGTGCAGCTGCTCCAGCGCGGGGATCTCCTGCCGGCAGGGGTGGCACCAGGTGGCCCACACGTTCAGCAGCACCGGCCGCCCGCGCAGCAGCGCCAGCGACGTGCGCTCGCCGTCCAGCGTCTCCGCGGCGTAGGCGGGCGCCTCGCCTCCGACCTTTACCGCGCCGCCGGGCGCGTCGCCGCACGCCGCCAGCAGCAGCGCGGCCAGGGTGATCCGGGGGATGTGGATCCAGCGCATCGTCACCTTCAGCGGAGGGCGGAAAGGGGCATGCGCGCCGCGCGCACCACGGACTGCTCGCCCGGCGCCGTCCAGGCGAACACCAGGTGCTCGCCCGCAGGGACCATGCGCGGAAATCCGCTGGAGCGCGCGGCGCTGGATCCGGCCACCGTCCGCGGCTCCCCCATCCGCCCGTCCGGCCCCACCCGGCGCACGCGCACCTGCGCCTCCTTCTCCCCCGTACGCTCGATCCAGCTCACCAGCGCGCCGCCGTCCGCCAGCAGGACGACGTCCACGCGCCCCTCGGGGTTGCCGCCGTCCACCCGCGCCGGCGGGCCGAAGGTAGCGCCCGCGTCGCTGGAGAATGCCACCTTCACCTGCGCCGTGCTGTCCGCGCCCGTGTACCACGCCACGGCCACGCGGTCGCCGTCCGCCGCCGCCTGTGGGCCGTTCACGGGGCAGGCGGGCATCACCCAGCCGTCCGCGTGCACGGGCTGGCCGGGGGTCCAGGCGCCGTTCACCATCCGCGTGACGTAGATGTCGCGCACCTCGGTGGGCGAGCGGTCGCGGTAGACCACCAGCGGCCCGCGCCCCGTCATCGCCATCCCCGTCTGGCAGCAGTCGCAGACGCGGGCGTCCAGCTCGCGGTCCGGCGCCGCGTTGCCGTCCGCGCCGATCGTCGTGTAGCGCAGCGTCATCTCGTTCCCCGCCGCGTGCTCGTCCTCCGACGGCTTGAACTTGCGGCCGTCCAGCCACACCAGCGCCACGGAATCGGCCCCCGCGGGCCACATGCTCACGAAGCCGTGCTCCGTCTGCGTGCCGTCCGTGTGCGGCACCACGCCCGCCGTCCAGGTGGCCCCGCCGTCGGACGAGACGGCCACGCGCACGTCGTAGGCGTACTTGCTCTCGCCGTTGCGCTGCAGCCACTGCGCGGCCATGCGGTTCCCCGGCAGCACGGCCAGCGAGGGAAAATCCGCCCAGTTGACGAACCAGTCGCGCCCGCTGGCGATGGTGCGCGGCGCGGACCACGCGTCACCCTCCAGCACCGCGAAGCGCAGGGCGTGCGCGCTGTCCGCCGCCGGCTCGATCCACGACAGGTACGCGCGCCCGTCCGGCCCCAGCGTCAGGTTGGGCTCGCCGCTCCCGGGCGCCGCGTCCAGCGTGATCTCGGTCACCACGATGGATTCCGTGGATGACGACGATCCGCCGCCCTGGCCCGCGTCCGCGCGCTCGCTGCACGCCGCCAGCAGCATCGCCAGCGCGCAGCCGGCCGGAAGAAGGGACCGGTGAAGAAGAGGTGTGTTCATGGGAGGATGATTCATGCGGGTGTATCCACCGTAAGGTCGAAGCCCTGGTACGCGCGGGCCAGCAGCAAGGTCGCCCCCCAGCAGGCGAGCGCGACCACCATCCCGGCGCCGATCGCCGCGCCGGCCGTATCCGCCACCCATCCGCCCGCCATCGCCGTCAATCCCGCCGCCACCGCCACGGCGCCGATCAGAAAGAGCTTGAAGAGCAGCTTGATGAGCTGCTTGCCCACGAAGGCGCTCTGCTGCCCGCCGTCCGCCTGCGTGCGCGTGGGAAAGAGCAGAAAGAGCCAGTTCTCCAGCGTCACCGCCAGCCAGGCGACGGGGATGGCGACCACGGCCGCCAGCGCCGCCATCCGCGGCTCCACCCATCCGTCCACCATCCACACAGCGGCCACGAGCAGCAGCAGGTTGAACAGCGCCACCGTCGCCGCGGCCACGAACACCTCGCCCACGGCCACGGAGGCCGGCCGCAGCGGCAGCGAGCGCAGGTAGGCGATGCGCTCCACGTCGCGGCGAAAGTCCACCGAGAAGCTCCCCGTGCCGAAGAGGGGAAAGACCACCGCCAGCACCACCAGCGACGTCCCCAGCTCCCCCGGCCCCTCCGAGCCCAGCCAGCGCGGCATGCCGATCACGTAAAAGAACGCCATCGCCGCCATGAACGCCAGCGCCCCCAGCGTCCGCAGCCCGCGCCCCAGCTCGTACGCCTGCCGCCGCGCGATCGGTGCGGCCGCGCCCAGAAAGGCGAAGGAGGGCACCGGCAGCTTGCGGTTCTTGGGCGCCGAGGCGCTGGCCAGCCCGCCGCGCCCGCGCCGCATCCGGCGGATGCGGTCGAACCGTTTGGCACTGGAGACCAGCGACCGCTCGCGAAAGTCCACGCCCGTCAGCAGCACCGCCCCCGCCGTCGCCAGGACCAGCGCCAGGGAGGCTGCGGACCACGCCAGCGCCGCGCCCGTCGTCTCCGCCGCGAAGGTCTCCGCGAACGGCCGGGCCGGCACCATCGCCAGCTGCACGGCGCGCGACTGCACCAGGTCGCCCAGCGCCGTCCCGAACCCCACGGCCTGCACCTGCCGGTAGAACAGCCACGCCGCCACACCCCCGGCGGCGTAGAGCAGCGGCCGCACCGCGCGTCCAACCACGGACGGCAGCCGGTCGCCCACGGACAGCTTGAGCAGCCCCACCAGTTGCGCCAGCACGAAGAGCCAGACCACCGCCAGCACCACCGCCGGGATCGCCGCGGCGGGGCGCACGGCCATCCGCATCCCCACCAGTCCCAGCCACAGCCCGCTGAACACCTGCACCCAGCCGCGGCTCAGCAGGCTGTACAGCAGCAGCTCGCGGCGGCGCAGGGGGGCGGGAAAGAGGAACTGCACCTCCTGCGGCCAGTAGAACGGCGCGTCCGCGGCCGCCAGCGACGAGACCATGAACAGCAGCAGCACCAGCGAAAAGCCCTGCATCACCGGCTCGTGCAGCTTTGGCACGTCCCCCGCCGCGACCATCGCCAGCAGCTGCGAGCCGACGACGAGGGCGAAGAACAGGATGCCGAACGCGGTGGAGACGAACCCACGAAAGGTGCGCATCCGCCGCCCCGCCCGGCGAAAGACGCCGCGAAAACCGGCCCACAGCAGGTAGCGCAGCCCGGGGTTCACGCCGCCGCCCCCGCCGCGGCGGGCCCCTGCCCTTCCGTCAGGTGAAAGAAGATGTCCTCCAGCGTGGCGCCCGGCCCCACCTGGTCGGCGTAGCGCGCCCGCAGCTCGTCGCGCGTGCCGTGAAAGAGCAGCCGCCCCTGCCGCACCACCAGGAACGACGTGCACAGCCCCTCGATCTGCCCCAGCAGGTGGGAGCTGAGCATCACCGCGGCGCCGTCGGCCGCGCGGCGGCGCAGCAGGTCGTACAGGGTGCGGATGCCGCGCGGGTCCAGCCCCGTCAGCGGCTCGTCCAGCAGCAGCGCCTGCGGCTCGTGCAGCAGCGCGCACGCCACCGCCACCTTCTGCCGCATCCCCCGCGACAGCTCGTCGGCCATGCTGTCGCGGCGGTCCGTCAGCTCCAGCTCCGCCAGCAGCCGCTCCCCCGCCGGCTTCCAGTCGCGCACGCCGTACACTCGAGCCGTAAAGTCCAGGTGCTCCCACACCGTCAGCGTGCTGAACAGCTGCGGCTCGTCGGGGATCAGCCCCAGGCGGCGCTTGGCCTCGATCGGCTGGCGCTCCACGTCGTATCCCGCGATCTGGACGGTGCCTCCACTCGAGGGATGGATGCCGGCGATGGCGCGCAGCGTCGTGGTCTTTCCCGCGCCGTTGGGCCCCACCAGCCCCAGGATCTCGCCGGGCTGCACGGTAAAGCTCAGCCGGTCCACGGCGATGCGCCCCTCGTAGCGCTTGATCAGCTCGCGTACTTCGATCATCGGGGGATGCGCGTCAGTTACGCGTGGGCCGCCCGCCCGGCGCCCACTGCGGCCGCGGCCCGTCGGCCAGGGCGCGCGCCGCGTCCACCGCCGCCTGCACCACACGCGTCATGTGGTCCCAGTCGATGCGCTCGGTCTCGTCGCTGGGCTGATGGTAGTCGCCGTGCAGCCCGAACGACGACAGCGCGTGCGCCGGCACCCCCAGCAGGGCGAACGGCGTGTTGTCGCTGCGGTTGAAGAAGTCCTGGTCCGGCCGCGGATCGGGGACGATGGGAACGCCGGCGCCCGCCAGGATCTGCCCCACCGTCGACCGCTCGTATCCGGTCAGCCACGCGCACCCCGGCCCGCCCGCCAGGGGATCGGGGCGGCCGATCATCTCGATCATCAGCCCCGCGACCGTGCTGTCCAGCGGGACCACGGGGTGCTGCAGGTACCAGCGCGTCCCCAGCATCCCGATCTCCTCCCCCGTGGCAAAGAAGAAGAGGACCGTCCGCCTGGGCGCCGGCCCGCGCGCCAGCGCCCGCGCGACCTCCAGCACCGCCACGCTGCCGCTGCCGTCGTCGTCCGCGCCGTTGTAGATGCTGTCGCCGTCCACCGCCCGCCCGATCCCCACGTGGTCGTAGTGGGCGGCGACGACGACGGCTTCGTGGCGCAGCGCGGGATCGCTGCCGGGGATCATCCCGAGCACGTTGAAGGTCTCGCGCCGCTGCTCCGCCGGCACCTCCGCCAGCGCGTCCAGCGATCCCAGCAGCCGCAGCCGGCTTCCCTCCGCCGCGACGGGGACGATCTGGAAATACGCCATGTCGCCCGCGGGCTGCACGCCCAGCGCCTCCAGCCGCCGCGCCAGGTACACGGCCGCGCGCATGCCGCCCGCGGAGCCGGTGGCGCGCCCCTCCATGCTGTCCGCCGCCAGCGCCTCCAGCTGTTCGCGCACGTCCGCCTGCCGCACCTGCGTGGGCGGCGCGGCCTCCGCGGCCGGCGACGGCGCCGTGGCGGGTGCCGGCGCCCCGCCGCACGCGGCCAGCGCGGCAAGGGCAAGAAGACTCGGAAGATGGGATCGGCGCATCGTCGGCAGGATCAGGGGGATTTCGGCGCACAGGCGGAGAATCAAATATGCGCCCCACCGCACGCCCCCTGCAACGCCGACCGCGGCACCTGGCCGATAAACCCCCGATGACTTCCTGCCAGCCGGAGACGTCCCACCTCTGATGCCCATGCGCGTCTGGCCGGGCGATGTGCCCTCGTCCCGCCCGGCGAATGAATTCGCGGCTGGGAAAACGTGATGTCCGCCTGCGCGGACCGCTCGTGCCGGATTCGAAGTGAGTGCACGCCAGCAGGTGCCGTTGCCGTTGAAGCCCCGCGCGGTTTGCGGGGCTTCCCGCGTTTCCAGCCGCAGGTTCACCCGCCCGGGAGAAGGCCGGCGGCAACGCGCCACGACCGCCCGTGGCGAATGAATTCGCGGCTTGGACAACGCAATGTCCGCCTGCGCGGACCGCTCGTGCCGCACGCCGACCCTGTGCACACCCTCAGCCCCGTTCAGTTGAAGATCCGCGCAGTTTGCGGGGCTTTTCGCAGTTCCAGCCGCGGGTTACCCACCCGGGAAGAGGCCGGCGGCAACGCGCCACGACC
>DASQBH010000138.1:0-2572 GCA_035635315.1 Longimicrobium sp. | reverse complement strand
TCCCGCTGCAGGATCGGCGGCAGGTCGTCCGTAAGCCGCACGCGGACGCGGCGGGCGGTGCGGTTGTCGACGCGGACCTCCGCCTCTGCCCGCGCGCCCAGCGAGATGCGCGCGGGGGTGCGCCGCGTCGCCCGCAGCTGGTCCGCGCCCGGGACGGAGAGCGCGTCGGCCAGCAGGAGGGCAACGAGAAGCGCGTCCACCCCCAGCGCCACCACGGGGCTGAGGAGAAAGAGGGGCGCCGCCGCCGCCAGCAGGGCCAGCCAGCGCCCGGAGGGGAGCAGGTTCACGCGGCGCCGCGCGGGGCGGGGACGGTGTTCAGCAGGCCGGCCAGCCGCTCGTCCACCGTCTGCCCCTCCACCTCCGCCTCGGGGGTGAGCACCACGCGGTGGCGCAGCACGGGGAGGGCCAGCGCCTTGACGTCGTCGGGCGTCACGAAGTCTCGGCCGGAGAGAAAGGCTTCCGCGCGCGAGGCCAGGAAGAGCGCCACCCCCGCGCGGGGCGACGCGCCCAGCGCCAGGCTGGGCTCCTCGCGCGTCGCCCGCACGATGCGCGTCACGTAGTCGCGCACGATGGGCTCCACGTGCACGGTCTGCACCGTCTGCCGCAGCTGGATGATCTCCCCGCCGCCCAGGATCGGCTTGATGCCGTAGGTGTCGGCGCGGTCGGCGCTGAAGCCGTCGACGTAGCGGTCCAGGATGGCGCGCTCCGCCTCCGCTCCCGGGTAGCCGACCACGATCTTGAGGAGAAAGCGGTCCAGCTGCGCCTCGGGGAGGGGGTACGTCCCTTCGTACTCCACCGGGTTCTGGGAGGCGAACACGGTAAAGCCGGCGGGGAGTGGGCGCGTCTGCCCGTCGGTCGTGATCTGCCGCTCCTGCATGGCCTCCAGCAGCGCCGCCTGCGTCTTGGCGGGGGCGCGGTTGATCTCGTCCGCCAGCAGCAGGTCGGTGAACAGCGGGCCGGCGTGGAACGAGAAGTCGCGCTTGAGTTCGTCCAGCACGTTCACGCCGATCAGGTCCGTCGGCATGAGGTCCGGCGTGAACTGCACGCGGCCGAAGCGCAGGTCCAGCGCCATGGAGAGCGCGCGGATGGAAAGCGTCTTGGCCGTTCCCGGCACCCCCTCCAGCAGCGCGTGGCCGCCGGCCAGCAGGGCGATCATCATCTGCCGGAGCATCTCCTCCTGCCCCAGCACCACCCCCGACAGCTCTTCCAGCACCCGGTGCGCGCGGTCGCCCGCCACGCCGTCCTGTGTGATGATGCTCATCTATCGACGTACCTCGTCCAGTAGCCGGTCAACGCCGCGGGTGAGCGCCACCAGGTCGCCCGACTGCCCGCGCTTCCATTCCCGCTCCACCTCCGCGGCGGCGTCGCGCCCCACGGGGCTCTGCCGCGCCAGCCGCTCCAGCATCTCGCCCCCCGTGCGCTCGTCCGGGGGGGCGCGCCGCCCCAGCCGCCGCGCCAGCCCCGCCAGCAGCAGCCGGCGCACGGTGCGCCGGGCCCCCGCCTGCCGGTACGCCCCCGCCAGCGCCTCCACGTGCTCCAGCGGCGACCGCCGCCGCGCCGCGGGCGGCTGCAGCGGCGCGCCGAACCGCCGCGCGCCGGCCAGCAGCAGCAGCGCCGCGGCGGCCAGCAGCTGCAGCGCCACGGGGCCGGAGACGAAGCGGCGCACCATCATCATCGTTCCCCCCAGCAGGCTGCCGTCGCCGGTGAACCCCTGGTGGTACTCGTCGAAGAACACCGTGTCGCCGGGCTCCGCCAGGGCGCGGACCAGCAGGTGCGCGGCGCCGCTCTCCTTCAGCTCCCCGTTGGTGAGCGGGCCCGGGTCCGAGACGGCGACCACCCGGCCGCGCCCCACCGGCCAGGTGAGGGCGACGGGGATGCTGTCCACGGCCAGCAGCGTCTGCACGCTGTCGAACTGGAGCGCGGGGGAGCTCCTCCGGAAGCCGCGGCGAAAGCCGTCCACCCGCGCCACGCCGGCCGTCCAGCGGTGGGGGCGGGCCGTGGCCGCGTGGGCGTCGCGCCGCAGCGGGCTCACGCCGGGGAGGAGGCTGGGGCGCAGGCCCAGCGTGTCGGTCGCGGCGCCGCCGTACTCGTAGCCGGTGGGGACGTAGAGCAGGGTGGCGCCGCGGTGCACGTGCTCCATGACCACGGAGATCTCGTTCTCCGACAACGGCTCCAGGGGGGCGACGATGGCCAGCGTGCCCCGCAGCGAGTCGGCGTCCACCATGGGGTCCGTGCGCCGGGCGACGGGAAGGCGCAGCCCCTCCATCGTCCAGTAGAGCGCCGCCAGCCCGTCCTCGGAGCGCACGAAGGTGGAGGTGCGCGGGTCGTCGGTGGTGTCGTCGGCGGCCTGGCGCCCGGCCAGCGCGGCAAGGAGGACGATGATGGCCAGCAGCGCCACCACCAGCCCGGTGTCGCGCCTACCCATGGGTCGGCGCCCCGGCCGCCGCGGCGCGCAGCCGCTCGTACCCCTCGCCGTCCAGCGCCCGCCCGCCGAACACGGCGGGCTCGAAGCCGCGCAGGAAGGCGGTGAGCGCCCCCGCGGCGCGCGGGTCGCGCTTTGCCTCGCGGCGGT
>DASQBH010000137.1:0-2667 GCA_035635315.1 Longimicrobium sp. | reverse complement strand
GGCCGCGTTCGATCGAATAGCGGGTGGTGGATTCCAAGGCCTGGAAGTACGCCGTCTCCTGGGTGTTCAGGGCCGGGTCCTCGCACGCGCGGCGCGTGGAAGCCAGCGGCCCCAACTGCAGCGACGCGCCGTTCTGCGCGTACGGGCCGCTGAACTGGTTGCAGCCGCCGTAGCCGCTGACGCTCGGCTCATTGGCGGCGAACTGCAGCGTGAGGGCTGTCCCGCCGGGGACCACCCGCTCCCCGTTCAGCTCGACGAGGCGCCACGAGGTGCCGGCGAGCGGCGAAGGCGCCTGCGCCTGCAGGGGCACGGCGGCACCGAGCGCAGCCATGACGAGCGCGAGCCACGGCCCACGTCCGTTTCGCATCATCCGTCTCATCCTTCCGCTCCTGTCATGGGCCCGCATCCGTCGCACGCGTACGTGCCCTCCCATCCTCGTACCCGCCAGGGGTCGAGTGCACGAAAGCAGGCCGCATAGTTCGCGCCACTGAAAGCCACACCACCGGCACCGTCCCACCGGCCGGTTCCCCTCCCGAAGTGAACAAAGAAACTGTTGCATCCTGCCCATTATCTTCGTATTTTGTTCGGGTGATTTCATGCTGTATCCTTCCTCTCTCCGCCACCCTGATTTGCCATGCACAAACACGATTCACGCAACAATCCGCGCATTCTCCGCCCCCTCCGGAGCGCGGCGGTGGGGCTGCTGCTCGCACTCGGCGCGGCGGCGTGCGCACAGGACGCGCTGCTCTCCCCCGAGGGCGCGCGACCGCGGACCACCCTGGTCCCGCAGGTCTCCGTCACCCCCGACAGCGCCATGGTGGGCGACACCGGCGTGGTGCTGACCGTCCGGGGAAGCGGGTTCACCGAAACGTCCTTCGTGTGGGCGGATCCCTACCTGCCGATGACGACCACGTTCGTGGACGACTCCACGCTCACGGCCAGGATCGAGGTCCAGCTGCATCAGGCGGGGACGTACGCCGTCTCGGTGTTCGCGCAGACGGAGGTCGGCAATCCGGCGCCGTTCGTGGTCGCCAACGCGGCGCCCGTGATCACCCGCATGACCCCCGACTGGTGCGAGATCGAGGGCCAGTGCGGCACCGTCACGCTGGAGGGGAGCAACTTCATGCCCGGCATGCGGGTGCTGTGGAACGGTGGCGACGTCAACGTGCAGTACGTCAGCAACACCCGCGTCACCTTTCAGCTGGATCCGTACTACCTGCAGTGGCCGGAGCTGGTGCAGGTCACCGCGCTCAATCCCGAGCCGAGCACGGGCCCCTCCGCGCCGGTCCTCTTTCAGGTGGGCACGCGCTACATGCTGCACACCGCCGGCGCCACCGCGGGAAGCGACGCCTTCGAGCTGGAGATCTATGGAGAGGGGTTCTCCTACGGCGATTCCGTCTACTGGAACGGCTCGCCGCGGCAGACCACGGTGCACAACGCGCGGCGGATGAGCGCATGGATCCCGGCGTCGGACGTGGCCGCACCCGGCACCGGCGTGGTGACGGTGCGCAGCTGGCCGGAGAACGGGGGCGAGCCGTTCCGCGTGGGCACCGTGACGGTGCGGCCCCCGGCGTACGCGTCGGTGACGTCGCAGCTCACGCTGAACCTGCCCGTGCGCGACGTTGTGTACAGCCCCGCCACCGAGCGCCTGTACGCCACGGTGTACGACGGCCCCGAAGCCGGCCACGTGGCCGTCATCGACCCCTCCATCGGGGCCGTGGAAGGCTACATCTGGGTCGGCGACAGCCCGCGCTACCTGGCCCTGACGGACGACGGCCGGTACCTGTGGGTGGGGGTGGACGGCAATCACGAGGTGCGCCGCGTGAACCTGCAGTACGGGTACCCCGACATGATCGTAGCGCTGGCCTGGGGTGAGGTGGCCGAAGACCTGGCCCCCGTTCCCGGCCGGCCGGACGTGGTGGCGGTGTCGGGAAGGGACACCTGCTGCAGCCCCTGGCACGCGGGGGTGGCCCTGTACAACGGGTGGAGCGGCGCGTTCGGCACGGCTACGGCCACCGGGCCGGGGAGCAACGTGATCGAGTTCGGCCTGCGGGGCTCCACGCTGTACGGAATGGACAATGAGACGCCCGACAACCGCTATCGCGCCCTGCAGGTGGACGGCGGTGGCGTGGCCGTCACCTACACGGGGTGGGACCTGGGGCTGAAAGCGTACGCCGACATCGTCTTTGCCGGGGGACGGCTGTACACCAGCCAGGGCCGGGTCATCGACACCGGCTACAACGACTGGGCGGGCTTCTTCCAGAGCATCGAGGGAGCAGCCGTGCGGCCGGACGTGCAGACGGGCCGCGCGTTCTTCCTGACGGAGCGCTACATCCGCGTGTCCGACATCAACACCTTCGTCCTCCGCGGCACCCTTCCCATCCCGCCGCAGGCGTTCGAGAACCCCGCCACCCAGCGCCGCCACCTGGTGCGCTGGGGCACGGACGGCCTCGCCTGGCACGACGCCGACCAGCTGTTCCTCCTGCGCAGCCCGATCGTCGGGCCGTGAGTATGATGGTGTGATGGTGTGATGGTGTGATCGCGGCCCGCTCCGATTCGTCCGGAGCGGGCCGCGAATCTTTCCGCCGATGCGGGGCGGACGGGGCGCACCTCCACCGTCGGACGCGTGCTCCCTCCCCCACGCAGTTTGCTACCCATTACCCACAA